>JAJYBW010000275.1 GCA_021778815.1 Acidobacteriota bacterium
ATTGGAAGCGATCTATGCTACTCGCGCGACCAAGGTTATGTTCATCAAGGGCGATCCGAACCTCGACTGGGCCGCGATTGCGGACGTCGTGGACATTGGCAACCAGGCCAACGTCGATCATATTGGGGTGATCACTCCGAAGATTGCTGCCGGACAGTAGAGCGGAATCGCAGCCCTGTTGTGCCGCAGATTTGGTGGCAGCAACAGGCGTGTTTCGAGAACTTTCTCAATTGCACGAAACAGAGTAAGATCGCACAGTAAGGAAAATCACAACTTCTGCAAAGGTTTCCCCTGCCGTTCCAGCGTGGGTGGGCGTCGACTGATTGTAAGGAGAGGTCAAGCCGAATGAATCGCATTGTACGTCTTCCGGTCATGGCAGCGTTGCTATGCACTGTGTTATTTCTCACCACCGGATGTAACAGACTTAAAGCCCGCGATCAGTTGAACAAAGGCGTTGAAGCCTTTAAAACAGCGCGCTACGAAGTGGCGATCGATCATTTTCAACAGGCGGTTGCACTGGATCCAACGTTGCCGATGGCTCGCCTGTACCTGGCAACTGCATATTCGCAGCAAGTCATTCCTAATCTTCAAACCCCCGACAATCTAAAAAATGCGCAACTGGCGATTCAGAACTTTCAGATGGTTCTGCAAAAAGAGCCCAACAATATTAATGCTCTGAAAGGAATTGCAGCGCTTTATTTGAACATTCAGAACTTCGATCAGGCCAAGGCATATCAAAATAAAGTGATCGGCGTGGACCCCAACGATGCGGCTGCTTATTACACCATCGGCGTGATTGACTGGACGGTGGCGTATAAAAATGCCATCCCTGTCCGCCAGTCGTTTGGGCTGCACGATAACGGCGATCCGATCAAGGACAAGAAGGCTTGCGATGCGCTGGCGGAAAAGAACGCCCCGATTATCCAGGAGGGTTTGGATGCGCTGACCAAGGCGACCCAACTGAAGGATAATTACGACGAAGCGATGGCCTACATCAACCTGCTCTATCGCCGCAAGGCCGAAAACGAATGCGGAAACGACGATGCCCGCAAAGCGGATTTGGCGACGGCTGACGGGTGGGTACAGAAAGCCATGGCTGCCCGCAAGGCAAACCAGATCAAGGCGAACCAGAATGCTCCGAAAGGCATCGTTCTGGGCAAGTAGTCCTTCGAAAACAGAAGCAAAATTTTCCCACCTTCAAGGCCTCCGAACCATTCGGGGGCCTTGATCTTTTGCAGCGACCTGCACCGGTGATCCATCTCACATGAGCGTGATCCGCGAAGCCGGTACACTGAGGTTTGAAGAAGATCAAGAAAATCCTGATCGCCAATCGCGGTGAAATCGCGCTTCGGATTCTTCGCGCCTGCAAAGAATTGGGGATTGCGTCGGTTGCGATTTACTCGGATGCAGACCGCACTAGCCTGCATGTTGCGTACGCGGACGCGGCGTATCGGCTGGGGGCGGCGCCCGCACAAGAATCCTATCTTCGTCCCGACCTGATTCTGGAAATTGCCAGGCAGTGCGGAGCGGACGCCATTCATCCTGGGTACAGTTTTCTCGCCGAAAATGTCGACTTCGTCGCAGCGTGTGAAGCCGCGCATATTCATTTTCTGGGGCCCACTGCGAACGCGATGCGGCAGTTGGGATCGAAAACCAGCGCGCGGCAAATCGCCGATGCGGCGGGACTTCCGCGCGTTCCCGGATCGCTGGGACCTGTGGAGTCGCTGGCGGATGCGAAGCGGGTGGCAGCGCAGGTCGGCTACCCGATTCTGCTGAAGGCAGTCGCCGGAAGAAGAGGCAAGGGAATGCGCATCGTGCATTCTCGGATGGCGCTGGAGGAAGCGTTGAAAAAGGCTCGGGCCGAAGCCGAACAAAACTTCGGATCGGGAGCTGTCTACCTGGAAAAGCTCATCGACCATGCACGGTCGATTGAGGTTCAGATTGTCGCCGACCACCATGGACATTGTGTATCGCTGGGGGAGCGCGAAAGCAGTGTTCAGCGCCGCCGCCAGAAAATCATTGAGGAAGCCCCGTCGCCCATTGTGGATGAGGAATTGAGAGCGCGGATGGGCGAAGCCGCGATCCGCCTGGTTGAGGCGGCCGGATACACGAATGTGGGGACCGTTGAATTTCTGCTGGATTCGAAGCGAAATTTCTACTTCCTTGAAATGAATCCACGCCTATCCGCGGATCATCCTGTAACGGAATTTGTGACCGGGCTTGACTTGGTACATCTGCAGATTCGGATTGCTGAAGGTGCACCGCTGCCGTTTACCCAGCAGGAGATTCAACTTCGCGGGCATGCCATTGAATGCCGGATCTACGCCGAGGATCCGGAGAAGGATTTTCTTCCGTCGCCGGGAAAGATTACGCGATTTCGGCAGGCGTCCGGGCCAGGGATTCGCGAAGACTGTGGCGTGTATGAAGGTTGGACCGTACCGCTGGACTACGATCCGATGATTTCCAAATTGATTGCGTTCGGTTCTACGCGCGATATGGCGATTGAGCGCATGTTGCGTGCGTTGTGTGAATACCACGTCGGCGGCATCGCGACCAACGTGCGCTTGTTCCGCCGCATTCTTCGCGACTCCGATTTTCGCGCAGGGAAGGTCGACATCAGTTACCTGGAACCGTTGTTGACAAAATTTCGATTGAAGGCGGAGAAGGGAAACTCGGAACGCCAGGCATTCCGGGAGCAAGCGGCGGTGATTGCCGCATCCATCTTTCATCAAAAAGAGGGCTTGGGCGCGGCCGAAGATTCCGAGCCTGCGTCGTCCTTCAATCACGGTGCTGCGTCCGGCGGCCCATCGAAATGGAAGACTGCCGCCCGCAATGAGGCGCTTCGATAATGACCTACGATATTGAGATGCGCGGCCACAAGCACACACTTTCTGTCGAGCATGGGCCTGACAGGCAAGAGAGATTTCTACTGGATGGCAAGCCCTGCGCAGCGGATGCGCGTTTTCTTTCCCCTCGGGTTCTGTCGTTGCTGATTGACGGGCGTTCGTACCGCGTGGTCTTCGATCCTCGTCCGGGCGCGGAGGCGGTGGTCGTCGGAGAACACCGAATGACCTTCACCATCGCAGATCCTCGGTCGCTGCGCTGGCAGAAAAGGGCTTCCGCCAGCGACACTGGAGCGCTTTCGATCACGGCGCCAATGCCGGGCTTGATCGTGAAATTGCTGGTCGCGGCCGGCGATGTCGTCAAAACCGAACAGCCGCTGGTCGTGATGGAAGCGATGAAGATGCAGAACGAGCTGAAAGCTTCCAAGGCCGGTCGAGTGACTCGCGTGGCGGTCGAAGCGGGCGCCATCGTGCCGGCGGGAAAATTGCTGCTGGTGATCGAGTAGCGCGCTCGCCATACAACGCTGCCCAGCGACGAGTTTGCAACGCATCTACCGCGTTACGACGTGGAAAAGTTCGTTGAAGATCAGTTCAGTCAGGCTGGGCCAGATATTTCCACATGTGCGGTGGTTGCAGAAGCAGGCGAATCGCGGCGATACCGGCCGCGCCGGCGCGCAGGCAGTCTGCTGCATTTTCGGCGGTCACTCCCCCGAGTGCGAACACCGGCACCGGCGCAGCCGCGCGACATGCTAGTTCCAGCGACAGAAGGCCGGCTCCCGGAAACTTCACTGTTGCCCCTCGGCTCGGTTCCGCATCCGAAGCGGTGCCCGATTCGCGCATCATTTTCTCAAACACGGGCGCAAACAGGATGCAGTCGGGCGATCCCTGTCGCGCAATTCTCACTTCTTCGACGGTATGGCAGGAGACGCTGATGACGGGTGGACGCGAACGTCCGGCAGCCGAGAAGATACTGCGGACTTCCGCCGGCGTCAGCGCACCTTGTCCAGAGGGAAGATGCACGCCATCCGCGCCTGCAGCCAACGCTACATCCGCGCGACCATTCACAAGAACCCGGGGGATTTTCGCCTGGCGGCTTATTCCCCGAACAACTCGAACGATGGCTCGCGCCCACTCGACCTGCTCCGCGGCTCCCAGGTCTTTCTCTCGAAGTTGAATGAACGAGACGTCGTTCGCCGCCCAGATCGCTGCGAGTTCCACCAGACGAGCCAGGGCCGCGTCTTTATTCTCTGTATAGAGCTGGCGATCTGTAATGGAGTACAACATGGCGCAGCCTACCCTTCTTCTCGCCCTCGCGTCCAATCAGTGGAACCAGTGTAGGCTGCTATCGATCGACAATTGGTTTCATTCTCTTGTGATAGTGTCAAAAATGCGATGCGCGAACCTCGCGTTCAACTTGATCCACCGGTCGAGCGAGGGGCGGGGGAAGTAGCCGCCGTTCGCAATATGCACAGAATAAAACGGAAGAACGGAAAGGAACGATGGAAATATTTGACCTGATGGTTCTTGGGTCTGGCCCTGCCGGCCAGCGTGCTGCAATTTCGGCCGCCAAGCTGGGCAAGCGCGTTGCCGTGGTGGAATCGCGAGAATTTGTCGGCGGGGTCAGCGTCAACACCGGCACCATCCCGAGCAAAACGTTTCGCGAAGGCGTGCTTCACCTTTCCGGCTACAACTATCGCTCCATATATGGCATGAATTATCGCGTCAAAGACAAGATCACCATGGCCGATCTTGCTTTCCGCGTGCAGCACGTCATCAAGACTGAAGTCGATGTCACCGAGGCGCAGTTGTCGCGCAACAACGTGGAGGTGCTGACCGGTACCGGCAACTTTGAAGACCCCACGCACATTCGCGTGACGAACTCGCGCGGCTCCAGCGTCTACGAAACCAAAAATACCTTGATTGCGGTCGGCTCGCGCCCCGCCACAAATTCCAAAGTTCCGCTGAACGGCCGCAACATCATCAACAGCGATCAGGTTCTGTTTATGCCCGATCTGCCGAAGACGATGATCGTAGTGGGCGGGGGTGTCATCGGCGTCGAATACACCTGCATGTTCGCAGTCCTCGGTGTCCGCGTCATCCTGATTGAAAAACGTCCCAAGCTGCTGGAATTTGCGGATCAGGAAATTGTGGAGGCGCTCAGCTATCACCTGCGTGACAGCCGCGTCACC
>JAJYBW010000276.1 GCA_021778815.1 Acidobacteriota bacterium
ATTCACGAAGGTCGGTGGATTCGCCGCGGGCATCGCGTATCCGGCGATGTAAATGGTTGTGTTCGGGCCGATGGCGGGGTTGACGGTGAAGCTCTGTGCGACCGGTGAGGCCGCCGCATAGGTGCTGTTGCCGGATTGGCTGGCGTCAATGGTGCAGGTTCCGGCTGTCACAAATGCTGCCGCCGTTCCGGAGACCGTGCAGACGCCGGGAGTCGCCGAGGTGAGGGTGACCGCAACGTCGGAGCTGGCATTCGCCGAGAGCGTCTGCGATGTCCCCGCCGTCTGGGTACCGGGATTGGCGAATGTGATGGTCTGCGTGGTATGACCGATGCTGTTGCCGCCGCCGCAGCCGCTGACAAGCAAGGCCAGCGACGGAATCGCAAGAAAAGAGAAACGAAGCTTGGGACGGCGCATGTGAGAGCCTCTTATTTTTTGTGCGCATCTGCGTTTGTTGCGCGGTTGTTTGGCGTAGCGATGCTGATCTGTGGCAAGTGAGCCGAGCTTAACATCATGGGACTCTCATCGGAAAAAGTACGTGCTAGCAAAGCGGTCATTCGCAGCTTTTCGGTCCATCTGAAGATTATTACCGCCGACTCTGACCCAGCTTGATCTGGATGCGACAGGGTTGAGTCGGTGATGGGAGCGATTGGCGGGGGGAGGAGTTCTTCTTGTCCCACTCAAGCCAACCTGTTCGACTCGACTGAGGGCTCGCCCTGGGTGGGCTTCTACCCCAGCGAGAAACAATCGCTTGCTGGGGGCCCCGGTGGCTCGGATGGGGTACGCGGGGCAGCTTGTGGAGAAAGAGGGCCAGCTCAACGACTTCGGGCTTTCATGCTGCGAGTGCGCTCCATTAGAATGTTGTAGATATTTGTTTCCCTCGCATAGGAGATCCAATGAATATGGTTCAGCCCCGAATTCGGCAGTATATTGCGTGGATGACGATCGCCGTGGCCGGTCTGACGGCAGGCGTCGTGCATGCCCAGGAGCACGCCCCGGCGCCTAACGGACCAGCCCCGGTCCTGGTGACGGTGCGGGAGATGTTGAAGCCGGGGGATGAAGCCGCGCACGCGAGACTCGAAGCCGAGTATACTGCGGTGCTGAAGAGCGGCAACGGCAGCGAATACTACCTTGGGATGGGCGCGATTACCGGGAAGCAACAAGTGATGTTCCTTTCCGGCTACTCCTCGCTGGAGGAGATGGCGGACGTACACGATTACAACGAGACCATGCTGGGCGAGAGGCTGGACAAGATCGACAGCGCGCACGGTGGAACTCTGGCGGGCACGAACACGGCCATCTGGAGGTTGCGCCCGGACTTGAGCAATCCAGACCCGGTGAGCCTGGGCAAGATGCGGTTCATGGAGCTGACGCAGATTCACGTCAAGCTGGGCCACGGCCCGGAGTTTGCGGAACTGGTGAAGCAGATCAAGGCGGGATGGATGAAGACCGACCCGGATTTTCACTACCTGCTCTATCAACAGACCCTGGGTGACTCCAAGGACGACTCCTATTTGGCGGTCATCGCGGTGAAATCTCTGGCGGAGCTGGACAAGCACCACTCGATGATGGCGAAGTACCAACAGGATTTGGGCGAAAACACGTACAAACACATGCTTGATTTTGAGAGCGCAAACTATGACGGCACGGTGTCGAACCTGTTTGTATTTACGCCAGACATGAGTCGGCTGCCGGCAAGCTGGATCCAGGACGATGAGGCATTCTGGGAAGCAAAACCGGCGGCAGCCGTCCCGGCGAAGAAAGAAGCCCCAGCGAAGAAGGGTGCAGCCTACAAGAAGTAGGTGCGGGGCGAATCGGGACGCAACGTCTGCTTCGTCTATGGGCCAGGTTGGTTGCAGAAGACCGGTGGAACCTTGGGTCAGCATCGACACAAGAGAACGGCTGCCAGATATGGCAGCCGTTTTGATTGCTCGAATGTTGCCCAGCGGGAGACTCAGTGCCGGCCGCCACCGTGGAAACCACCGCCGTGGTCGCCACCGCCGCGGCCGTGGAAACCACCGCCACCACCGTGAAAGCCGCCGCCCACATAGCCACGGCCACCACCCCATCCACCACGGTTACCCCAATCGCCACGATGACCCCAATCGCCGCCGCGGTCATCCCCTCCGCCCCAACCGCCGCGGTCACCCCATCCGCCGCGGTCACCCCATCCGCCGCCGTCATCCCCTCCGCCCCAACCGCCGCCGTACCAGGGGCCAGCGCCGATGAAGATGCCGTTGTTAAACCACTGAGGCCCGTAGTAGCCATAGGGTGCGCAGCCATAGGGAGCGTAGTTGTAGTAGCCGTACTGACATACGGGTGGGCCGACCGGGTACCCGCCGCCGATGTTGATGCCAAACGAGATTTGCGCGTGCGCGGAGCGGGTGGGCGTCAGAAAGAATCCGAAGATTGCAAGCAACGCGAGGTACTTGAGGCTACGCATAGTCGTGCTCCTTAACTGGCCTTGGCCGCTTTGGTTCGTGTCCGATTTCCAAGTTTATCGGAAAAGTATTGCAGCAGTCGACCCGGATTATGGGGCTGACTTATGACGGCGGGGACAGGGATCAGGGGACTGGGGACGTAAATCAGGGAGCGAAAACTCGGGCTTGACATTGGGCGATAATCCACTACCATACGGTTGTGGATAAATTGGGTACAACATTTGCGGCTTTGTCTGATCCAACGCGGAGGGCGATGATCGAACGGCTCTCCCATGGGCCTGCCTCGGTGCATGGATTGACGGAACCGTTTGCACTGTCGCAGCAGATGATTTCAAAACATATTGCGACCCTGGTGCGGGCGCGGATTGTAGTCAAGACGAAGCGTGGGCGAGAGAGTGTGTGCGCGCTGAGGCCAGAGGCGATCAAGACGGTCAGCGACTGGGCGTTTAGCTATCGCCGATTCTGGGAAGAGAGTTTCGACAAGCTGGAAGTGGTTGTGAATCGAATGAAACAAACGGAGGTCAGAGATGACAAACAACACGGTGAATGAGACAGAACGGATGGTTGTGACAAGAGTTTTTGATGCTCCACGCGAATTGGTTTGGAAGGCGTGGACAGACCCGAAATATGTGAAGCAGTGGTGGGGGCCGAAGGGTTTTACTGCGCCGGTTTGCGAGATGGATTTTCGCGTTGGAGGAAAATCTCTCTTCTGCATGAAGACGCCGGATGGGCAGGAGTTCTGGAATGGGGTTGAATACCACGAGATAGTTCTGCACGAGAAGATTGTTTCCTTGATGTACTTCTCGGACTCCAAGGGAAACAAGATCGACCCTGCGCAACTAGGACTCGAACATGAGGCCATCGACGGTGCGTACGATGTGACCCTCTTTGAGGATCTCGGAAACGGCCAGACGAAGCTGACCTTCATTGGAAATGAACCGATGGAGAGCGCAAAGGATAGCGGGCAACTCGAGGGCTGGAACCAGATACTCGATAAAATCGCTGAGGTTGTTGCGGGGCTGGCGAAGTCGAAATAAGACGTTGGAGTTTTGACGATCGTCATGCGCGATACGGCCAGGTGGCGGGAGGAGCTCGGTAAGAACGGGCTTCTCGTCACCTGGCCGAATCGATTGGAGGTGTGGCGAGGATAAGTTCTTCATCTGCCGCGCAAGCCACGGGGGCTCGCATGGGGCCCCGTGCGAAAGACCTTGCGGCCAGGGCGCAGATCGCATTGCGGAGAGACGTGACAGGTATCACTGATCGGCAGGCATCGCCGGTTCGATACTTAGAGACCGTACTCAGGAGGTCTGTCCGTGAATCGTTTCTGTGCGCGCATCTTTGGAGCCACCCTGTTCGTTTTTGTCATTTTGGCGATGGTTGTCCAACCTGCCAGGGCTCAGCAGGATCAACCCAAGCATGTGTTCCATCGGGGAATTCCCGCCGGGGATACCTGTTCCACCTGCCATAAGGCGATTTACGACCAATGGAAAGCCAGCCCGCATGCGGCCAATGGTGTCGAATGCACGGTGTGCCATGGCGAGCCAGCATCCCCGGACTTCGCGGGCATGCCGGCGTTAAGCACATGCGCCAACTGTCACGGCGATCAGGTGGCCCAGCTGAAGTCTGATCCGTTCATGAAAGACAAGACGTGCGTGAGCTGTCACCAGGCGCACATCTTTGTGGAGCACAAGAAGGCGGCTCCGGCAGGGGAGTGATCGCAAGGCGTGGTGTTCTGGAAGTGGTGGTCGGTGCGCCCAGGGTCGACCGGCGCGGAACCGTGTCATAGGATGGCAACGGGAGCGACTGGGGGGGTGGGGAGTTCTCAGCCCACTCAAGCCAACCGAATCGTTTTGGCTTGAGTGGGGCGCCCAGCTAATTGACTTCCCTCTGGTTTGCAATGAACCTGAGGTAGCGCAGAGTCCGTTGAGCACGCGGGTGAGTGAAAGTCAGGTTAGACTTGATATCCTGACATCAGCGCGTTCATCATGATCTTTGTCCTCGACAATTACGATTCGTTTACTTACAACCTGGTGCAGTTGCTGGGAGAGCTGGGCGCTGAGGTGGAAGTCCGCCGCAACGACCAGGTGACGCTGAAAGAGATTGAGGCGCTGGCGCCGGAGCGGATCGTGATCTCTCCGGGGCCGTGCACGCCGCAGGAAGCGGGCATCAGCATTCCTTTGGTGAAGCACTTTGCGGGGAAGGTCCCCATCCTGGGAGTGTGCCTGGGGCACCAGGCGATTGGCGCGGCGTTTGGCGGCAGAATTATTCGCGCGCCGCGATTGATGCACGGCAAAACCAGTTCCGTCGAGCACGACAGCCGCACCATTTTTCGTGGCATCCCCAGCCCGATGATCTGCACTCGTTATCATTCGCTGATTGTGTCGGAAGATGGTTTGCCGGAGGAGTTACAGATTTCCGCGCGGTCTGAAGGGCTGATCATGGGACTGCGTCATCGCAATTTTCCTGTGGAAGGCGTGCAGTTCCATCCCGAGAGCGTGTTGACCGGCGAGGGCGCGCGCTTGATCGCCAACTTTTTGAAGCTGGAGTAGAGGATGTTTCTTTTGCGTCCGGGTTGC
>JAJYBW010000277.1 GCA_021778815.1 Acidobacteriota bacterium
AAATGTGGAAATCGATAAAGCCGATTCCCACATTCACACCACCACGACGACTACGACGGGATGAATATCTCCCTAAACCAGCCCGCTAAGAGATACGCATTCTGAGGGCAAGGTCAGTTCAGTTTTTTGCGGAGCCCACTTTTCATCGAATTATCCAGCCGCACCAGAAGCCTTCGGTTAATGTTTGCATACCGTTAGATGTGGCGGCCCCCGACCCAGCAGTTCTCACCATAGCCGACTTCCCGTCAGGGTGGACCGCGAGATTCTAGCCCGTTTCCGACTAACCATCCTGCGATGGACGCCGAGATCGCTGGCGATGACTGCATTCCCATGAACGCAACAATCGGAATACCCGTTCATCATGGGCAATATCAGATTCGATCCACCGAACTGCCACCCTGATCCCGATCAGCGTTTCTCGCGGCGACAGGCTGGCGCTGAAAACTTGTGCAATGCCCGTTTAATCGGACTCTCTCCTGCGCGCGCACTGACCACACCGGATGAGGCCCATTGCTCTGAATGAATTCAAGACCATCCGCTGCATTGGCTGTTTGCTTAGCTTTCTAGCGCGCCAGGCCCCACCAGAGCACGCCCGTGCCCGCCGTGGTCAATACAGCTCCCGCAATCCGGCTGACCCATTCACCGCCCGGAGCTGCCTTCTCCAGCATCAGAAGCGCCGTGATCCCTGCCATCCATCGAAGATCCATCACGCCCGCTGCAAACGGCAGCAACATCAACATCCAGCAGCAGCCTACACAAATCATTCCATGCTCGGCACCCATGCGTGCCGCTCCGCTCCTGCCCTCGCGCCACTTTCCCAGCAGAAACGCGAACGGAGTCCGGCAATGGTGCAGACAGGCATTCTTCATCGGCGTCCACTGGTATGCACCGACCGCCATGAGCAAGCAAGCCGAGAATACGACGCTGGTGGAGGCCATCCGCGGGGACAGCAGCGCTCTGTCATGAAGAAACTGCTGCACTGCCGCGCATCCGGCGCTGAAAGCCACCCAGACCGCTGCGTAGCCCGCGAGAAAGTACGCCGTCAGAGCTATCGTTCCCTTCTGCTCCTGACGCCGTCTCTGTTCTTTGCTGAAGGCAAAAACAAAGGGCAACGTCGATGGCAGCATCATCGCCACCATCATCACGGTCCACATCGCAAATAGAGACACCACGTCTTGACGCATGGTCATCGCGCATCCGTCAGGCATCGTCATACCCATTGAAAGACGCATCATAGCGAGCCAGGCGATCCCGGCCACCGCCAGACATCCGCCAAGCAGGATCGTTCGGTCGCAATCGAGGGACCAGCTTTTTTCCTTTGCCATAGCGATTAGTTTTGGTACGAAAACGGGGAATACAATCCGTTGCGATCCGAAAGCGTCCAGCGGTAGCCGTGGTCCTGATATCGCAGCGCCTTCGACTTTGCTACGACGGCGGGAAATCCCGGCGCGATGCACAGCGGATGTCCGCTGATGGCCACGTCCGCCCCTCCCGCGCCGCCGATGGCCTCGATATCCACGTCGGCTACCTCGCCGATTTTCAGAGTGCGGCGTTTCCCTTCCTGCCTGAACTCGATTGGCGCGCTCGCCACACCCAGCACCTGTCCAATGTGCGATGCCAGCCGCGCCGGATGGCCGCCGCTCTGCCCTGCAAAAATCCTTACAAGGGCATTCTTTTGGCTGTCATTGGCCCGCTCGTCCAGGTAGAGCGCCGCTTTCCATGGAACCTCATGCATCGTGCCCGGTGAGTCCACCGCCAGACCGACGTTCAAGCCAGTCAGATCGATCTCGCCATAGTGCCCCTCATCGATATGCCAGCCTACGACCACCGTGCAATTTCCCTCCGTCGGCCGGCTCAGGAAAATGCACGGACAGGCGGGCTTGCAATTACAGGACTCCAGATATTGCCCAGACACGCGCCAGTTGTCGCTCATATAGCCTCCTGTTTTTCTCAAAGTCCTCTGTGAAGGGGTCGGTGTCGTCCTTCCCGCGTTTGTCGCTCCATCGTCCCGAATTGGTGCTCAGAGGTTGCACTCCTTGATTCCGGCTAGTACTCAGCCTTTGAAGAGCACAATGAACCAATAGCCCGCAAGGCGGCATCCCCCGTGTGGGCCATTTAGGAAGCGCATATCGAAATGGCCCGAGCGGGCCATACAGATGGTTAGGCGAGGAGGCCGCGACGTGTCGCCTGGGCAACCGCGGCGGCTCGCGTCGGGACGTCGAGCTTGTTCAGGATGTTCGCTAGGTGGCGATGGACAGTGTGTTCGCTGAGGAAGAGGCGTTGAGCGATTGAGTCATTGCTCAACCCCTCCGCAACAAGCCGCAGCACCTCGATCTCTCGCCCGGTTAGCTCACCAGGTTCCGCTTTCTGCGAGTTCGCCGGATCGATGGAGTGAGGCAGGAGGAGATCGGAAAGCAGCTTCTCCGCTCGCGCGACCTCCAGTCCGGCATTGAGACCGGACAGAATCGCTTTGCCGCGACAGAGTTCCTCGACTCCGGCGTTCCCTCTTCCCAGCGCGCCCAGCGCACGCGCTAGTTGAATCCGTGCCCGCCCGGTTTCGAAGGGCGCGCCGCTGCGCGTGTACATTTCGCAGGCATCTTCAAAGCAAAGCCGCGCCTCGTTGGCATTTCCTTTGCCCATGGCGGCGTAGCCGGAGGCAAAGCTCAGGTCGGCTCGCAACGGAATGGTACCGACAATGGCTGCGATCTCTCGCAGCTGATCGAGAGCGGCTTTCGCTCCTGGCCAGCCCCGCAGATCAGTGTGCGCCTGTACGGCAAGTTCCAGGCCCGAAGCACGGTCAATACGATTGAGAATCGGCAGATGGCGCAGGTATTGTTCGATGAGCTCCAGAGCACCGCCCGGGTCATCGCAGTCGAGGGCCAGCCGCGCACGCGCGAGCAATCCCGCGCCGTGCGGCGCAAGCTGCTCCACTATGGCTGCGGATTCGGCCAAGCGCCCCTGTCTGCGACGGAGCTCAGCGAGACGCACCAGCGCATCACCCTTCATGGCGGGTCGGCAAGCGGCAAGTTCCTCGCTTGCCGCACACAGCTCCTGTTCCGCTTCTCCCCAGGTTCCCCGCCATAGGCAAATCGACGCGTATTGTGTGCGGCATACGGCAAAAAGGGGACGCAAGCCCCATTTCGCGCAGAACTCCTTCAGCCTGCGACACCATTGCACGGCTCGTTCGAAATCCCGCACCCGCTCGCATGCCGCAATCAAATAGCAGCCGCACAGACCTATGGCTACCCGATCAGTCAGCTCACCGGCAATCACCGCTGCACTAACCTCGTCTAGAATTCGCATTCCATCGGCAACAGAACCGGATGCGACCAAAGCGAGGCCAGCAACCGCCCGGCCCAGCATTTCGAGATCGATGCTTCCTGCCGTCTGGGCAATGCGAATTCCTTCATGGGCCAGGGACAGTGCGCGCTCCGGGTCGCCTTCTTCGAGAAGGCACAGAGAACCCTCGCGCACTTCGAGCCAGGCGCGCTCCGCACACGGTGGATGATCTTCGAGAAGTCGGCGGGCACGCTGCAGCCAACCATTGGCGACGACATTCTCGCCGCGAAAGGCCCAGGAATCCCAAGCCAACCACACGGCAACTCGTGCGGCTGCAGCGCGATCTCCGCGGGCCATATACAACCGGTAGGCGCGCGCTCGTGAATCGAAGACAACATCTGCCAGGTCGAGCCACCATGCCGCGGTTCCCAGGCCCTCGAACGCTTCGGGAAACTCCTTGATGCGGAGCGCAGTCTCGAAAGCCGCGCGCGCTTCCGTCCAGGCGCCCCGCATGAGCGCATCATCTCCAGTAACACAATCGGGTGGTCTCGGAGTCCTCATAGTACAGGAGTTCGATTATAAAGAGCCCTTTGATCCAGTAGGCGCAAAATTGCTAAGTCATTCACCGACGCAAGCCCGCAAACAAGTCGCCAAGGCTACATGATGTTTGGGTCCAGCAAGTTGACGTATAACGGGCGACGCGCTCTCTTGGTTCCAAATGGGCATGCGGTTGTGGCACGAGGTTCCGTAGACGATGATACCCCGACGAGAACCGCGTCTGCTGCGCACTTTGATGCAAATGACGGATTCCTGAACATTTGCCGACTTGAACGGGAGCTATTTCGAGTTTCCTATCAGAAAAGAGCTCCCCGGTGCATTTCGCACTTTCAATTGGCTAATGGCTGGCGTTCCAAGCCGCACCCCTAAATTCTGCGGAAAGCCGAAAACTGACATCTAAATTGGTCCAGTCTTCCCCGGGGCCCATCAGTAGGAGATAAGAATCGCCATATGAGGAAAGTCCACAAATGAGTTCTTCAACTCCGCGCCGTCATCTTAGACGCACGCAGCAAGCCGTTCTCGACGGTTGTTTATCCGCCTTTACGGCGAAACCGGTGTTCTCGCCAATTCACCGGCTAATCCAAAGACATCTCCAATCTGCACTGTGCCCGCGAATGATTTGAGGTTTTCTACGGTGAGCGCGCGGATAAACCCCACGGTTGGAAGATTCGGCAGATACTTCTCAACCAAAGGCCTCGTCTTCGGGTTATCGAGGAGCTCGCCGATGGTGTATTCCTCCGAAAAGAACTCCACTGGATGCCGTATCTCAACCGCTTTTGGAGCTTCCGCAATCGTGGGATCTTTCAGGAACTTGGCAAAAAGTGCCTGGACTGTCGCGCCCTGACTCGTTGTCTTCTCATCGTCAATGGGACCGCACTCTTGCAGTCCCACTCTATTGAGCTCGCCACACCGACACGAGACAGCCATAAGTTCGGGTAACCAGGTGGGTTCCTCCAGCTAAAGGCCGAAACGAACGAGATTCCAAAATGTACCGTTTTCCATTTAACTATAGGAATAAGTGAGATAACCCCCGGCAGAGCCGGGGGCTTCATTGTGTGAGCCGCTCAAAGCGGCTTAAGCGGGGTCGCTAACGCGCCCCCGGTTGAGTTGAGCCACCTTTTCGGTGGCAGGTCATCGCCACATG
>JAJYBW010000278.1 GCA_021778815.1 Acidobacteriota bacterium
TTCGCAGCCTTCGCAAGGCCGGCCAGTCATTCGAATCCCGCTGGCATGCTTTGCCCTTTGGACATCGGGAGTCGCGATGCGCTGGGTCGCAAACATCTACGGGTGGCACTGGCGGGTTCTGTTTCCAGTCTCGGCTGGATTTGAGGTGATCGCAGTTCTCTTGTTTCTTGCCGCTGCATCCCAACATAAACCGTCTGAGCCGGCACCAGGCAGCCATGCAAAGCGGCGCATGGAGCTATGGATGATTTCCGTGTTGCTGGGAACCGTCGGCCTGACCGCACTTGTCATCTTCAATTTTGTGGAGTGCGTTCGGCTGGCAGCGAGCGGAACCCTTCTTGCATTTCCCCATGGGCTCGACCAGAAATATCTTGTGTTGCTCGCATGGGGATTTCTGGTGCCCGTGGTCTGGGGATTTTCCGCGCGCTGGTTGCCTACATTCCTGGCGATTGCGAAGCTGCATCCTCGATTGTTTCGCGAAGCTTTGATCCTGGACGTAGGAGGAGTGCTTTGCGGCGCGGCAGGATGGACCAAAGTCGCGACGGTCCTGCTTGCGTTGAGTGCGGTCGCCATCGCGCTCAGTCTGCATTTGACCCAGCGTCCTCATGGACCTGCAAAAGTCCGAGGTATCCATCCAAGTTTCCCAACTTTCATCCGTTTAGCGTACGCATGGCTAATTGTGGCTGGATCGATGGGTGTATGGGCCGCGTTTTCCGACGTGCACGGCGGTATCTGGGGGGCGTCGCGTCACGCGCTGACGGTCGGATTCGCCGCAACCATGGTGTTCTCCATTGGCCCGCGCATCCTGCCTCACTTCGCCGGCATTCAAAGTATTTTCAGCAAGCGCTTGATGCTTCTTAGCCTGCTGTTTCTTCAGACAGGATGCCTGCTGCGCGTTTCCTCCGAACCGCTCGCCTATGAAGGGATAGTCTCGTTGGCATGGAAGGTGCTGCCTATATCCGGCATGCTGGAGCTGTCTGGAGTGCTGATCTTCGCAGCGAACCTGGCGCTGACATTTCTCTGCGGTCGCTCGGCATTTGCCATCAAGAGCACGAGCGAACACTCTCTGGCGTGAGGAACGCCATCAGGAACCAGGGAGCCGATCCGCGGAAGAGACTTAGTCGCTCGCGTGCTCTTCTTCGTCAATGGAATGGGCCCAACCATGGGCCGCGCCGAGCCATGATCTTCGAGCGGAACCTTCCGGCAGGTGGGGGACGAGCGCAGATCTGCAGTTTGGCCGAATGCACACCGTCCCACTCGAAACCGGACAGTCTGATCTGCAACAGGCTAGCCAACAAACCTGCATCAACCAGAAGCTTCGCCCGGATCCAAGTGAATTGCTCGCACCGTGTGACTAAAGTCCCTGCAACGCGGTGCGCCGAACGCTACGGTGGTTCTAGCACAACACAAAGTGCGCGATTCATCGAGGAAAAATTATGTCCTACAAGCGGTATTGGGTGGCACTGGCCATCGTCATCATTGCATCTTTCGCCGTGCTCGGAGGAGTGGGCAGGAAGATGATCAGCGCAGCTCCTCCTATTCCGGATGTGTATACGACGGACGGACAATTATTGTTTACCGGCAGTTCGATCACCGATGGACAAGGGGTGTGGCAATCGATTGGCGGCCAGGAAATTGGCACAGTCTGGGGCCATGGCGCCTATGTCGCACCGGATTGGAGCGCGGACTGGCTGCATCGCGAATCGGAGATTCTGCTGAACACCTGGGCTGTCAGAGCAGGCGCGGCAAATTTCCAGGCTCTTGGGCTGGACCAACAGGCCATCTTCAAGGCGCGTCTGATCCGCGAGATGCGAACGAATACGTACGACGCATCGCGCAATCGAGTCACCATCGATCAAGATCGCGCTGACGCATTCCATCAACTGGCGGCATACTACGCAAACGTTTTCTCCGCCGGGCGTGCGGATTATGCCATCCCTGCAGGTTCTCTGACCAATGCCGCAAAACAAAAGCAGATGGCGGCATTCTTCTGGTGGACCTCCTGGACTGCCAGCACGGAGCGCGCCGGTTCGACGACGACCTACACGAATAACTGGCCGCATGAGCCGTTGACTGGCAACGAACCCACTTCCGGCGCGGTGCTGTGGAGCGTCCTTAGCTTTGTCGGATTGCTGGCCGGCATTGGCGGCCTGGTGTGGTGGTACGCGTCGCAGGAAAAGGAACTGGTGCACGGGCCCTATCCTGAGAGAGATCCGTTTCTCGCGTTCACTCCAACGCCATCGCAGCGCGCGACATTAAAGTATTTCTTTGTCGTGGTGATTCTTTGGGGCGTACAGATTTTGATGGGCGTGCTGACGGCGCATTACGGAGTCGAAGGCAACAGCTTCTACGGCATCCCACTCGCCAAGTACCTGCCCTATGCCGTCACCCGCACCTGGCATCTGCAGTTGGCGATTTTCTGGATCGCGACCTCGTGGCTGGCGACCGGTCTGTTTGTTGGGCCCGCTGTCAGCGGTCACGAACCGAAATATCAGCGACTTGGTGTGAATGCCCTCTTCGGCGCTCTGATTCTGGTTGTCGGAGGCTCACTTGCGGGCGAGTGGCTGGGCATCCAGCAGCGCCTTGGCAATATGTGGTTCTGGTTCGGAAGCCAGGGCTATGAGTACGTCGATCTGGGACGCTTCTGGCAAGTTCTCCTTTTTGTCGGATTAGTTCTTTGGCTTGTCCTGATGGTTGCGGCTCTGAAACCGGCGCTCGTTCGTAAAAGCGAGGATCGGTCCTTGCTTGTGCTTTTTCTCATCTCCAGCATTGCGATCCCGCTCTTTTACTCGGCTGGGCTGATGTATGGACAACGTAGCCACCTGGTCACCGCCGAATACTGGCGTTGGTGGGTCGTTCACCTGTGGGTTGAAGGATTCTTCGAAGTGTTCGCGACGGTTGTGATCGGATTCCTGTTCACCCGGCTCCGGCTGATTGAGATTCGCACCGCTACCAAAGCTGCACTCTTCTCGACAACCATCTTCCTGTCCGGCGGAATCATCGGCACATTTCACCATCTTTACTTTGCCGGTGCGACGCCGGCTGTCATCGGTCTCGGCGCGATTTTCAGTGCGTTTGAAGTGGTGCCCCTTACGCTGATTGGATACGAAGCGTGGGAAAATATCCGTCTTGCCCAACCGACCAGGAAGGCTCCATGGATCGCCAATTACAAGTGGCCCATTTACTTCTTCGTCGCCGTTGCATTCTGGAACCTGGTGGGAGCGGGTCTCTTCGGCTTCCTCATCAATCCGCCGATCTCGCTCTATTACGTGCAGGGGCTCAACCTGACTCCGCTGCACGGCCACACCGCATTGTTCGGCGTGTACGGAATGCTGGGGCTTGGACTGACGCTGTTCTGCCTTCGCGTGCTGAAACCCGCGCGTCCATGGAAGCAGGGGGCCTTGAAACTTTCTTTCTGGACCCTGAACATTGGGTTGGCCCTGATGTCGCTGCTCAGCTTGCTGCCGGTTGGGCTGCTGCAGGCATGGGCGTCCATTCAGTACGGCACGTGGTATGCGCGGTCCGCCGAGTTCATGCAGTCCGGTTCGATGCAAACGCTACGCTGGATGCGGGTTCCCGGTGACATTGTGTTCTCCATCGGCGCAGCGGCGTTCGCATGGTTCGTGCTTGGATTGCTCACTGGGCATTCATACAGCAAAGAGGGACAAGGCAGAGCGGATGCATCCTTGCGTGACAAAAAAGAAGAACGCGCGGTCGCACTCGCAGGTCGCTGAGGCATTATCAACAGCCATGGCGTCTTTGATGGGCCCACCACCAAAGACGCCGAATGGCCATCCGCCGGAAAGCCGAATCGTAGACTCCGTCTACGAGGTGCATTGAAGTCGAATGCGAACTGGGCTGACAACGCCTGTTGCCCCTTACAAGAGAGACGTGCGAGCACGGGTGGAGCGGGCGGCATAGTTACTTCGAGCGCCTTCCGCAGGGCAGCGCGTGGCGTGGTAGGCTGGGGGCGTTTGCAATCTATTCATCGCGCGGAAGCGAACCCTACAATTTTCGGTTCAACGATGTGAAAGCTGAATCAAGATGAAGAATCGCGTCGTCTTCATGATTGGCCCCCTTCTGCTGGCTGTTCCATCCTTCGCGCAGCAGCAACGACAGCGCCCGCCGCAGCAAGTCGACCAATGGCATCTGCAACACCATCCATTCGACGATCCGAACCTGGCGACAGAGCAGCGCATCGACAACCTGCTGTCGCTGATGACGACGGACGAGAAGATCGACTGCCTGGGCACGCAGACAGGAGTTCCTCGCCTGGGAGTGCCGAATATTGGCAGCTCCGAGGGCATCCATGGCGTGGTGCAACGTGAGGCCAGATTTGGCCGGCAGCCGATCACCACCACGCAGTTCCCGCAGCCTCCGGGGATGGGCGAGTCGTGGGATCCAAGCCTGGTACAGGCGGCGGCGGACGTGGAAGGTTATGAGGCGCGCTTCATTACGCAGACGCCGAAATACGATCGACAGATTCTGATGTTGTGGGGGCCGCAGGCCGACCTCGATCGCGATCCGCGATGGGGCCGCAGCGAGGAAGTGTATGGAGAAGATCCTTTCTTCAACGGAACCATGGCGACAGCTTTCGTTCATGGCCTGCAGGGGGACAATCCAAAATACTGGCAGGCTGCGGCGCTGTTAAAGCATTTTCTGGCGAATGAGAATGAGAATCTTCGCAACAGCTCGTCTTCGAACTTCGATGAGCGGCTGTTTTGGGAATATTATTCGGTACCGTTCCGGATGGCGTTTCTCGATGGCGGGGCGAAGGCGGTGATGGCTTCGTACAACGCATGGAACGGCACCACGATGGCGGTCAATCCCATTCTGCGCAGCATTGTGATCGACAAGTGGGGCGTGGATGTGGTTTCCAGCGATGGCGGAGCGGTGAAGCTGCTGGTGAGCCCGCGTCATCTTTTTCCCAATCAGGAAGCTGCCGTGGTGGCGTGCCTGAAGGCCGGGATCAATCAGTATCTG
>JAJYBW010000279.1 GCA_021778815.1 Acidobacteriota bacterium
TGCGTGATCGCCAACAGCCTGGTGGTGGCGGAGGCGACATTCAAGACCGAAAGACTGCCGCATCGCAAAATGCATGTTGCTTACAACGGCATCGATCTGGCGAAGTTCTCTCGGTTGGATGAACTTCGCCAGCAGGCTCGGCAGATGCTGGGGATTGGGCCGGGCGAGATTCTGGTCGGCAACATTTCCTGCTTCCGGGAGGTCAAGGGGGTCTCCCAGTTTGTCGATGCCGCGCGCCTGGTGGTGGAAAAAGCGCCGCATATGCGATTCCTGGCAGTGGGAGATGGAGAGCAGTATGCTCAGGTGGTCGAACGCATTCGACGCTACGGGTTGGAAGATCGATTTCACCTGGCTGGGCAGCAGACAGATGTTTTGCCGTATTTGGCGGCAATGGATATTGGCGTGCTTAGTTCTCTGGCAGAGGGATTCTCTAACTCCTTGCTGGAATATATGGCCAGCGGACTGCCGGCGGTCGCGACCGAGGTGGGTGGAAACCGGGAGGCCGTGGAAGGCGCGGGCATTCTGGTGCCGCCGAACGATCCGGAGGCCCTGGCGGAAGCGATTCTGGAGCTGCAGTCGGCAACCCTGCGACAGCAGCTGGGGCTGGCGGCCCGCCAGCGGGCGGAACGATTCAGCCTGGCGCGGGCAGAGAAGAGAATGAAAGAGATTTATGCAGACTTGCTGCAGGCAAAGGGCACATTGCCCAAGGAACATTGAGGAGAACTGATCGCAATGGAATATTTAAAGGGTGAGAAAAACGCTGTAGTCTCGCAGGATGCCGGTGTTGCGGCGATTGAGGAGTCGAGAATGGATGTGTTACTGCAGTCGATCCAGAATCGTACGGGTCAGGTGGGTGTGGTGGGTCTGGGCTATGTGGGGCTGCCACTAGCCATGTTGTTTGCCCGGGCCGGATTTCCGGTGACAGGATTCGACGTCGATATCACGAAAGTGAACAAGCTGAATGCCGGGTCTTCCTACATCCAGCGGATCTTGCCGGAAGAGATTGCGCAGTTGCGCGAGACTGGCTTTAAGGCCAGCGCCGACTACGCGGATGTCAGCAAGATGCAGGCCATCATCATCTGTGTTCCGACGCCACTCGATGAGCACCAGGGACCGGATCTGCGTTTCATTGAAGACACCGCCCGTTCGCTGTCGCCACATCTTCGTGCCGGCCAGCTGGTGATTCTGGAAAGCACGACTTATCCGGGGACCACGGAAGAAGTCTTGATTCCATTGTTGGAAGCGGGCAATCCGCAGGGGCTGCGCTGCTACCGCGAGGGTTTGGATCCGGCCAAATGTTTTTATGTGGCTTATTCTCCAGAGCGCGAAGATCCGGGCAATGTGACGGTGGAGCGCAGTGATATTCCCAAGGTAGTGGGAGCGTCGACGAAGGAGTCGGGAGACCTGGCGGCCGCGTTTTACGGCAACATTTTCAATCGCATTGTTCGTGTCTCCAGTCCGGCAGCGGCCGAGATGACGAAGCTGCTGGAGAATATTTATCGATGTGTGAATATCGCATTGGTCAATGAGCTGAAGCTGCTGTGCCTGCGGATGAATCTCGACATCTGGGAAATTATCGAAGCGGCGGCGACAAAACCGTTTGGGTTCCAGCCGTTTTATCCCGGACCGGGACTGGGTGGCCACTGCATCCCGATCGACCCGTTTTATCTTTCCTGGAAGGCGAAGGAATTGGACTTCAGCACTCGCTTTATTGAGCTGGCAGGCGAGGTGAACACCTCCATGCCGTACCACGTTGTCGAGTCGGTGGCGGCGGCGTTGAACGATCGCAGCAAGCCGTTGAAGGGTAGCCGAATCCTGGTCCTGGGACTTTCCTACAAGAAAGATATCGACGATTTGCGGGAATCTCCATCGCTGACTTTGATTGAACAATTGCGCCGCAAGGGAGCGCTGGTGGAGTACAACGATCCTTATTTTCCGGCAGTGGGACATGGACGCCACTATGCCTTGAACATGACGTCGATGCCGTTGACTACGGTTCGCGATTACGATTGCGTGCTGATTGCAACCGACCACTCGGATTACGACTACGAGGCCATCGCAAAGGAAGCGAAGTTGGTGGTCGACACCCGCAATGCCACGCGCGGGATTGTCAATCCTGAGCTGCAAAAGAAGATTGTTCGCTGCTAAGACGGCACGGAATTGACCGATTGTCAGTGTCTGTTCCGCCGCGATTTACAAACTGCCTCCCGCCCAGCTCAACCAAGCCTACGGGAGGCAGTTTGAGTTTTTACGGTAACCAAAAACGTTACTTTTGAAGCAACTTCGTGCGGGGTGGGGTAACAATAGGAAAAACTTTTCACACTTCATCTCGAAATAGGAATTCTTTTGGCGATGGCCCCGGCCCGTGAGAATTCCAGTCCGCTAACTTGTTGTACTGGCGTACAGAATTGGGACCGGAAGGGTTGGCTGGCCACCTTCGGCAGTTGGCACTTGACGTGCAATTCAACATTCAGCGGCCCAAAATTTGATGCTGGAAAACGGTAGCCTGTGAAAGCAAATGCGTTGACAATCGGCGGGTACGAGGTTACTTGCAACCGCGACATGCAAGCGCATGATGACCGGTTTGCGCCACCTTGCAGCGCGGTTTCGGCGGAAGCGAATCCGTGGAACTCGACGGTACTGCAGCTTTTCTCCACGGCTGTCCAGCGGGCTCCAGACTCGATTGCCCTGACCGATACGCAGCAATCCCTGACGTATGCGAGATTATGGAATTTTGCGGATGCCTTCCGCGCTCGCCTGGTCGCCCAGGGAATGAAGCCGGGAGATCGGGTGGGAGTGGCAGCAGCACGTTCGACGGCGACGGTCGCGGCGATCGTTGGAATTGTGATGGCGGGCGGCTGCTATGTCCCGATCGAGGTGAGAGAATTTTCCGGCGCCATGTTAGGGCAGATTCGGGATTCGAGCGGCATTCGTTTTTGGGTGGCCGATGAGAAGACTCGGCACAACGCCGATCCGACGCTGTGGGCGGGATGTTTCCTGCTGGCGGTGGAGGAGGTTGCAATTCCCTCGGGTACCCATCCGGTTGCGATTCCGGAGGTGCAACTGGACGGCGAGAGCCCGCTGTACGTTATGTTTACTTCCGGCTCGACCGGTGTGCCGAAGGGTGTTGTGGTTCCGCATCGCGCTGTCGCACGCCTGGTTACGGGGCAGGACTTCATCGAGTTCGACGCGAGCCACACGTTTCTGTTGCATTCACCGCTGTCCTTCGATGCGTCGACACTGGAATTCTGGGGGAGCTTGCTGCACGGTTCTCGACTGGTGATTGCGCCGGGACGTTCGCTGGGGCTGGACGACTATACGCAGTTGATCCT
This sequence comes from Acidobacteriota bacterium, assembly GCA_021778815.1. Classification (GTDB taxonomy): domain Bacteria; phylum Acidobacteriota; class Terriglobia; order Terriglobales; family Acidobacteriaceae; genus JAKAAZ01. Next base: position 3,333 of record JAJYBW010000279.1, read on the forward strand.
GCAGCAGGGTGTGACGACATTGTGGTTGACAGCGGCCATGTTTCATCTGGCTGCGGAGCACACTCCAGAGATGTTTGCGTCACTGCGCCAGTCGGTGTTTGGAGGCGACGTCATTTCACCACGGCAGGTGGAGCGGATTCGTTCGCTGTATCCCACGCTGCGCATGGTGAACGGCTACGGACCGACGGAGAATACGACATTTACCTGCTGCTACGTGGTCCCGAGGGACTATCGAGCGGAGGGTACGCTGCCGATTGGGCGGGCAATTGCGCATACGACGGTGCACATTTTGGATGCAGATCGAAACGAACTGCCTGCGGGCCAGCCGGGAGAATTGGCGGCCGGCGGAGCGGGGGTAGCGCTGGGATATCTTGGACGGCCGGAAGCGACGGCGGAAAAATTCCTTGCAGATCCATTTTCAGATCGACCGGGAGCGCTGCTGTACCTGACCGGAGATCGCGCGATCGCGCGGCCGGATGGGGTGATTGAATTTCTCGGTCGCATTGATCGCCAGGTAAAGATTGCCGGACATCGGGTGGAACTTGCGGCGGTGGAGAATGCGTTGTCTGCGTCGCCGCTGGTGGCGGATGCCGCGGTGGTGGTGTTGACCGTTCCGTCGGGCGAGAAGCAGCTGGTTGCGTGCGTGGCCCTGGCGATACCGACGCAGAATGCGGAAGCTACATTGCGGGCTTGGTTGCAGGCGCGGTTGTCTCGCACCTCGACGCCGCAGCACTGGCTGTTTCTGGAGAGACTGCCGCTCAATGCCAATGGAAAGCTGGATCGCAGCGCATTGCAGACGCTGTGTGAAACGCGGCTGATTGCGACGGGTCCGAATCCTTCCAAATCCGCAGCCAAGTCAAACGAAGAGGCGGCGACGCAGCGCGAAAGCTGCGCAGACGAATCCAGGACGATGGCGTATCTGCAGGAGATGTGGGCGAAGTTGCTGGGTCGCAACGCTGTGACAGCGGACGAGAATTTCTTTGATCTGGGTGGCACGTCGCTGCTGTTGATCGAGATGCATACCAGGTTGCGCAGTGAATTTGCAGCGACTCCATCGTTGGTGGATATGTTCGCGTATCCAACGCCCCGCAGCCTGGCAGCGCGTCTGTGTGCAGGTGAAGCCGCCAAGGTCGAAGCGGGGGCAGGAGAGCTTCGAGGGCAACGTCAGCGTGCCGCAATGCTAGCGAGACGTCCGGGAATGCACGCCCAGAAGACTTCTTCGCCGAATACTGCCAGAGAAGGTGGAGCCCGATGAGCGAACGTTGGCAAAATGCGGTCGCCATCATCGGAGTGGCAGGACGTTTTCCGGGTGCGGGAAATGTGGAGCAGTTGTGGCAGAACCTGTGCGAGGGCCGCGAATCCATTCGTCCGATCGCAGCGCAAGATTTGGAAGACGGGCTGACAGAAGCGCAGCGTGGGAAGGGAAAATATGTTGCCGCGCGAGCCTTACTCGACAATGTAGACATGTTCGATGCGGAATTCTTCCGAGTCCTGCCGCGCGAAGCAGAGGTTGCGGATCCGCAGCATCGGGTGTTGATGGAGTGCGCATATGTAGCGCTGGAAGATGCGGGTTATGATCCGGCGCGTATCGCGGGCAACGTGGGCGTGTTTGCTGGATCGAGCATCAATAC
>JAJYBW010000280.1 GCA_021778815.1 Acidobacteriota bacterium
GCGTGTGTTGCGGCTGATTCCGGGACTGGAGAATGCAAAATTTCTTCGTTATGGACAAATCCATCGCAACACCTACATCAATGCGCCGAGATTATTGACAGAAACGCTGCAACTCCGCGAGCATCCGCGAATACTTTTTGCCGGGCAGATTTCTGGAGTTGAGGGCTACACGGAATCCATTGCGACGGGAATGCTGGCGGGTCTGTATGCAGCTTCGCTGGCGCAAGGACAGCAGCCGGAGCCCGCGCCGCGAGCGAGCAGCCTGGGGTCGCTGGTGCATTACATCACTCACGCGGATCCTGCGCGTTTTCAGCCCGCCAACATCACGTTCGACTTGTTGGAGCCGCTGGAAGAAGAGCTCCGACGCAAAGTTCGCGACAAGCGCGAGCGTCATCGGCTGCAGTGTGAACGATCGTTGGCGCAATTTGACGCATGGTGGCAGCGAATTTGCAGCGCGAACCGTGCTGGGTCCGGAGTGGGTCTGCCGTCTGTACTGGGTCTCTTTATTCTGGCAATTTTTCTCACGGTTGCCACACATCGTTCCTTCGCCTGGGGAAGCGATGGACACAAGATTATTAACCATGTAGCGATGGAGGCGTTGCCGCCGAGTATGCCCGCATTCCTGCGCACTCCGCGAGCGCTGGACGAGATTGAATACCTGGGGCCGGAGCCGGATCGCTGGCGTTCGTCGGCTAAGCTGGAGTTGAGCGCTGCCGGCGCCCCGGAGCATTTTATCAACCTCGAGTTAGCGGACCTTGCGGCTCCCGATGGCCTGCCCACAGAGCGTTACGATTTTCTGAATGATTTGAATGCGGCGGACCGGCGGCATCCTGATTGGTCCGACCGACTTGCTCTGCAAAAGGTGGGATTGCTGCCCTGGCAGGCCGAGGAGGATTTTGAGCGGCTCACGGTGGACATGGGCGACTATCGGCGATTGCAGCGGGTGCATGCGGACACATACGGTGCGGAGCAGGCGATTTTGTATGACATTGGATGCCTAGGACACTATGTTGGCGATGGCTCGCAGCCGCTACACACGACAATCAATTACAACGGGTGGGTTGAGGCGGACAATCCTGGAAAGTTCTCGCGCCATCATGGTATTCATAGTCGGTTCGAAACGGAATTTGTGCATGACAATCTTCAGGCGCGGGATGTTGCACCGTTGATTCCGACGGCACGCACTCTCAATGCGCCGTTTCAAGATTTTTTGTCGTACCTGCGCACCTCGCACGCGCAGGTTGCCCAGGTCTACCGCTTCGACAAGCAGGGCGCATTCGACGGCCGTGGGACTGCTGCGTCGCGGACATTCACCGCGGAACGACTGGCGGCGGGCGCGACGATGCTGCGCGACATGATCTACACGGCGTGGCTTGACAGCGGAGAGTTGCGGACCGGGCCCGAAGGCCTTTGAGCGATCATTTCTTCACAGACGCTTGCACATGCTGCCACTGGTCTTCAATGAACTGGTCTGTCATTCCCGCAATGTAGTCGGCGACCACCCGGGGAGCGCCTTCGCTGGCAATCTGCGTTTCGTGGCTGGCCGGTAATTCCAGCGGATTCTGCATCCAGTATTGAAACAGTCCCGCGATAATTTCTTCCGCCAGAGCGTGATCTCGTTCCAGGTAGGTAGCGTGATACAGCTCCTGTAGCAGATATTGTTTGGCCTGGTGGCGCTGCCGTTCCATCTCGTCAGAAAACGCGACCAGGCGATGTCCTGCATGGCGTACCGCAGCTAGCGATTGAATTCCGCCCGTAGTGACGCGGTGATGCGTGTTGACCACCAGGTCGTTGACCAGCGCGTTCAACATGCGTTTGAGCGCCTCATGGAATAGCAATTTCGGCGCGGCTGTCGGATAGCGAAGTTCCATCTTTCGATAAAACTCTTCAAACAGAGAAACATTGCGACGCAGATCGTCTATCGATAGAATCTCCGCTTCGACGCCATCGTCCATATCCGCGGTCAGGTACGCTATCTCATCGGCCAGATCGATCAATTGCGCTTCCAGGGGCGGCAATTGATCCAGCAGGTACGGGTGCAGTTCAGGATGTTCTGCGAGCGAATAGTCGCGCGAATGCTTGATGATGCCTTCGCGCACCGCCAATGTCAGGTTCAGTCCTCGAAACCCCGCATAGCGCTGTTCAAAATACTCCACGATGCGCAAGGCGTGCAAATTGTGATCGAAGTGCAGGCCATAGGCTTGCAGCTGACGATCGAGCGCCTGCTCGCCGGCGTGGCCGAATGGTGGGTGTCCGATGTCATGGACCAGCGCCAGAGTTTCGACCAGGTCTTCATTCAGGTTCAGCGCTGCGGCAGCCGTACGGGCAATTTGAGTTACTTCAATGGTGTGCGTGAGTCGGCTGCGGAAGTGATCGGAGTCGCGGTGGGTGAACACCTGCGTCTTTCCCGCCAAGCGGCGAAAGGCGCGCGCATGGATGACGCGATCACGGTCCCGCTGAAAGGCAGAACGATAAGCGTGCGCAGATTCCGGGTGTTCACGTGCAGTCAAGGGATCGGAGGCATCGCCGATCACTGCGCAGTGGCTGAGCGAAGTTGCCTGCATGAGAGGGTTGAGAGCTTCAGGGGAAAAGCACAGATACTATTATCTGCTGAGTTGAAGTTATGTGCAGCCGTTCTATGGGAAACGGCTGCGTCAGCAGAAATTTCCTACCGTACACCTTCTGTGCTTTCGCTCTAGTGCGCGATCGGAACGGCGTGCGAATCTTCTTTCGCCAGCTTGACCTTGGCTTTATCCAGGCGCTTCCGAACCTTGTTTACGTCTGCGGGCTCTGCGTCTGCCGGAGCGGAGCTGGCATAATTCGCCAATGAGCTTTCCCATTGAGCGACTGCCTGTTGCAAATGACCGGTGGAAGCGTAGACCTCGCCGAGATGATCGTGGACTGTGGGATCTTTCGGGATCAAGGTGATGGCTTTCTCCAGCGTCTCTTCGGCCAGCTCATACTGGCCTAGCTTGTAATGAACCCAGCCCAGGGAGTCGAGGTAGGCGCCATTTTCCGGGTCGAGCTTGACGGCATGCTCCACCATCTGCAACGCTTCCGGCAGCTTTTGGTCGTGGTCTGCCAGCATGTAGCCCAGGTAATTCAACGCCAGCGCGTTGTTAGGATCCAGTGCCAGAGATTGTCGGAATTCCTGCTCAGCAGCGTCAATATGCTTTTGCCTTTCCTGCAGTGCGCCGCGCAGGAAGTAGATCAGGCTGTTTTCCTGCTTGGTAGTGCTGAGCTTTTGCGCTTGTTCGATGGCCAGCGAGGCATCTTTCCATTTATGCAGGCGGGTATACATTTGCGCCAGAGTGAGCCATACGACGCGATCCTGCTTGGAGCCGCTCAGCTGCGCTTTGGCCAGTGCGATGCCTTCCTTCACCTGCCCGGTATCAGCCAGTTGCCCCGCGAGGGTCAGTTGCAGATCTACATTCTTTGGCAACGCCCGCGCAGCCTGCTGGGCCGCTGTTGTCGCTTCCGGCAGCATTTTGGCATCGCGGTAGGTATCCACTTCACCTTGATAGCCGCGCTCGGCATCGTCGCCGCCCAGGGCAATCATTTCCTTGTAGACATCAATGGCTTGCTGGACTTTGTTCTGGTCGCGGTACACGGTCGCCAGGCGATCGAGAAAGATGGCGCGGTTATTCTTTTCATCCGGCGTGTACTTTTCGCTGGCATGATGGGTACTGTCGACCAGTTGCTGCAACACGTCCGCTGCCTGGTCAAGATGACCCTGAGCTACCGCGATCAATGCCTCGTTGTACTTAACTTCGGGCGAATCCGGATTGAGAGCCTTGGCGCGGTCCAATGCGGCTGCGGCTTGCTTTAAATGGCCTTGGGTTCGGTTCAGTTCCGCAATGCGGAGGAAAGAGCGGACATCCTCCGGATCCTGCGCGGCAACGCCTTGAAAAATCTTGAGCGCTGCATCCGGTTGATCGCTGGCCAGCAGATCTTCCGCCAGGCCACGCTGTGCATCCAGATTGTCCGGCTGCAGCGTCAGCGCGTCCTGGTAGGCCGCAATAGCTAGTTTGTTGCTGTTTCCAGATTGATCGTAGGCCGCCGCAAGGGCCAGATCAATCTTGAACGTACGATCGCCTGCAGGAACGCTTTGCAGCACGCTGATGGCTGCGGGTAGATTGTTCTGCTCTCCGTACAGGCGCGCCAGATTCAGAATTACATCCTCCGAATTAGGGTCGATTCGACGAGCCTGTTCAAACTGCGCTTTTGCATCCTTGGTGTCATGTTTCAAGGTGTAGAGCTGACCCAATAGCAGGCGATCCTCCACCTGATCGGGCTCGATCGCTACAATTTTCTGAAATTCCTGAATAGCCAGGTCCAACATCGGCCCGGGCTGCTGTCCATTGTCAGTGTCACCCAGCGAGCGCAGATAGACGCGCCCCAGCAGCTTGTGGGCCTGCAGATCGTCGGGGTAGGTCTTCAGAACTCGTTGCGCAGTTTCAATGGCTTCGCGAATTCGCCCCAGCTTGAAATATGTATCCGCCAGCGTGTTCTGCAAAAATGCCGAATCGGGGTCGTGGGTAATCGCGAGCTTATATTGCTCAATCGCCTGTACTGCCAGTTCCGGCCGGCCATATTGTTCGGCCGACTGTTCATACAAATGACCCAGCGCAAAATGGTAATAGGATTGGGATCGTTTGCCGGTCTCATCCGCAGGTTCCGGGGAAGTCTGGGCAGAAGCTTGCGCGGGGGTGACCGGCGGTGCCGCAGCGGGGACAGTGATCCCAGTAGGTGCACTCTGAGGCGGTGTTGCCGGGGTGGAATTACTTTGAGCGATTGCAGCGGCGGAGCATGCAATCGCCGCGATCAGAGCCGCAGATTTTTGCCATCTCCACAGAGAAAGGGGATTCCCTTCGGCGACACGATCCTTCATCATTCGAAACACTACCTCACACCTTGTGCCGCGGTGTTCACGCACGGAAATGGAGCAATTCGGCCCC
>JAJYBW010000281.1 GCA_021778815.1 Acidobacteriota bacterium
GCGACTCGCCGTTGGGCGCCATCTCTTCAGGCATGTTCTGGATTGGTGTCGGCGTCGCCGGCCCAGTCACATTCGTCTTCGCCGCATCGGGTGCCGCGGCTTGTCCATCCGCCATCCACCCCACCAGAAGAAATGCGCCCAGGGATAGAACGAGCGCCCGCAATTGTTTGGGTAAAACCCGCATAGAATCTCCAGAATTTTTACGTCAATATCGCCTGTGATGTGCGACGACGACAGGCTGTAAGCCATGCGGCACAGATTTGTTTTTGCCGCACGCTATTTTTCGCGGGAAACAACGAAGTCGGGCACCCACAATAATGCCCGCTTGAACTCCGAGTCCGGCAATCCGGAAAGATTGCCTCGCGCTGCCTCGGCATGCGCATCCGCCACCTGAATCGCGTAATCGATCGAGCCGTTGCGATGCAGTATATCCAGAATGCGCTGGTGGCAGACCCGCTCAAATCCCTGGTCTTCAATCACTGCCACTATGTCCGCGCGTTCTTCCGCCGTGCCGTGCTCCAACGCATGCACCACAGCCAGGGTCGCTTTGCCCTCGCGCAGATCGCTCGCTGTCGGTTTGCCCAGCACCGCTTCACTGGCCGTCAAATCCAGAACGTCATCCACAATCTGGAAAGCCAGACCCACGTTGCGCCCGTAGTCTCCCAGCGCTTCTTCCACGGCCTGGGGCGCATCTGCCAGCACACATCCCAGCTGCATGGAGACACGAAACAGGCACGCCGTCTTGCGGTAGATCAGCTCAAAATAATCATGCTCGGTCAGCGCATTTCCAAGACTTTCCATCTGCAGCAGCTCGCCTTCCACCATCTGCTGCGTCAGGCCAATCAGCAAATCGAGGATGCGAAAATTCCGCTCCTCCAGTGCGACGCGAAAGGCCTGCATGTAGAGCCAGTCTCCGGCCAGCACGCATTTCGAGTTGCCCCACTGCGTATTCGCCGATGGCCGTCCACGACGGATGTCCGCCACATCGATGATGTCGTCATGCACCAGCGTGGCCGTGTGAATCATCTCAATCACCGCGCCCAGCCGAACACTGCTGTGACCGCTATGCCCCAGCGCCTTGGCCGCCAGCAGCAACAACGCCGGCCGAATTCGTTTGCCGCCGCCCTCGCGCAGGTACCCGGCAATCTCCGTGATGGAATCCACCTCCGACGCCGACAAGCGCTCGAATTCCTGCTCCACCGCGATCAACTCATCGCGCAGCAGATCGAACACTTCCTTCGCCGTCGTAATGGCCGTTGTGCTCAAACCCTTTCCACCCTCGCTTCCCTGCCTTTGCCCAGTCCCGCTGAACGCCTCAACAATAACGTTGCATCCGCGGCCCTACCAGCTAATTGGATCGATAGTTCGTAAACTGCAGATCGATCCCGAAGTCATGTTTCTTCAACATTGCAATCATATCCTGCAGCGTGTCCCGATCCTTGCTGCTCACCCTTACGGTATCGGCCTGGATGGTCGCCTGCGCCTTGCTCTTGGACTCCTTGATCAGCTTCACGATCTCTTTCGCCTTCTCGATCGCAATCCCCTGCTGCAAAGTAATCTTCTGCCGAACGCTTGAGTTCGACGCCGGCTCAATCTTCCCGTAGGTCAACGCCTTCAATGACACTCCGCGCTTGGCCAGCTTTTGCTGCAAAATCTCGGTCACCGCTTTCAGCTTGTACTCATCGCTGGAGGCCAGTTGGATTGCCTCTTCCCCCTCCAGCTTGATCTCAGAATGGGTGTCCTTCAAATCGAAGCGCGTCCGAATCTCCTTCGAAGCCTGATCCACCGCGTTCAACACCTCTTGCGCATCCACTTTGCTCACAATATCGAACGAATTCTCTGTCGCCATACTTGCCTGTCCTTGCTGATTTCAATTCTCTACTTCAACCCCGATGTCTGTCCCGGTCCGGTCAGCCGGTATCCTGCCGCTTCGCGACAGACCAAAAAACCGGTAGAAGTTTTCTGTCGTCGTCAAAGCCATGGTCTCATAATCCGACCCGCGAACCCCCGCCAACTGCTCCGCCACCCGCCGCACCATCGCCGGCTCGTTCCGTTTCCCGCGATTTGGTACCGGCGCCAGAAATGGCGCATCCGTCTCAATCAACATCCGATCCGCAGGCAGTTGCGCCGCCACGTCACGAATCGGCTGAGCCTTGGGAAAAGTGATATTACCGGCGAAGGAAACGAGAAAGTTCATCTCCATCGCCCGCTTTGCATGACCGTACTCCCCTGCAAAACAATGCAGCACGCCGCCCAGCCCAGTCCCGCGCCAATGCTCTTCCAGCAGCGACAAAGCATCATCCCAGGCGTTCGTGCTCTCCGCCGAAGCGCGGCAATGAATAAGAATCGGCAATTTGTGCGTCGCCGCAATCTTCATCTGGTCGATAAAAGCGCGCTGCTGCACTTCCCGCGGTGAGTTGTCATAAAAATAATCCAGACCGATTTCGCCCACCGCCACCACTTCTGCCTCGGCCGCGAGAGTATCCAGCTTGTCCAACGCACTCTTGTCCGCCAAAGCCGCCTCATGCGGATGAATTCCGGCGCTGACAACAATCTGCGGCATGTCGGCTCGCGATCGAAACGCGCGGCTCAGATCGAGCGCCGCGTGCATGGTGTCCGGACCTTCGCCGATCCCCACCGCCAGAATCGTTTCCACCCCAGCCTCGTACGCGCGTACCAGCATCGCCTCACGGTCCTCTGCGTAGCGGTCACTGTCCAAATGTGCGTGCGAGTCCACCAGCATGGGGAGTTAGTTCCTTGTTCTATTTCAGCCGTGCGCCGATTTCTACGTCTTCCAAAAATCCTGCCAGCACGGGAGTACCTTTCTCACCGATCGAAGCCGCGACAATCATCCCATTCGACTCCAGGCCGCGCAGTTTTCTCGGCGCCAGATTTGCAACGATGACCACTTTGCGTCCGATCAGGCTCTCCGGCGTGTAGGCTCCGGCAATTCCCGCAAGAATTTGCCGCTGCTCATACCCAAGGTCGACCTCAAGCCGCAGCAAGCGATCCGCTTTCGGCACTCGTTCTGCCACGCGAATAATCGCAACCCGCAAGTCCACCTTGGCGAAATCCTCAATGCCGATCTTCGGTTCCGCAGGCACGGCCGGGCTTACCGGCTCGACCACCGGTTGCGGCGGGGGCAGCGGATCAGAAACGGCACTCACAGGACCCACCTGCTGGTCCGCAGCGGCTTGCTGCGCGACCGCATCCGCCTCCTGCTCAGGAGACAGCCCGGTCGCGGAGAACGGCTCCGGCACATGCGGAGGTGGCGGCTGCTCCGCGGGCCCCGATGTTTTCGTTTGGCGCGCAGCCGCCTGCTCCGACGCAGCCTCCTGGTCAGCTGCGGTTTGCGACTGACGGTCCTCTTCCATTTTCTGCATACGTTCGATCGCCTCCTTTTCTGCGCGGGGAAATACCGAACCCAGCTCGCCAAGCTTCGTGCCCGACGGCAGATCGCCCCACTTCAAATCTTTCAAATCCGCTTTCGCAATGTCGCCCAGTCCAAGCTGCTGCCACACCTTCGTCGCTGCTTCCGGAATCACCGGATACACCAGCGCCGTGATCATGCGAATCGCCTCCGACGCCGTATATAAAATTCCCGCCAGCTTCGCCCGGCTCTCCGCTTCATCCTTGGCTGCAACTTTCCATGGAGCCTGCGCCGTAATGTAGCTGTCGACGGCCGCAATTGCGGACCAGGCGTGCTCCAGACCGCGCGAGAAATCCAACGGCTCCAGCCGCTGATCGAACTGCTCCGTCTGCTGCTCCAGGGTGGCGCGAATACTCGCGTCCGCAGCTTCTCCGGCTGGCACCACGCCATCAAAATACTTCACAATCATCGCCAGCGTGCGGCTCACCAGATTGCCGTAGCCATTCGCCAGATCCGCGTTGTACCGCTGCACCAGCGCATCGAAGCTGAAGCTGCCATCCTGCCCAAACGTCACTTCCCGCAGCAGAAAATATCGCAGCGCGTCCGCACCCAGCACATCCAGCACCGTCTCCGCGCGCACAATGTTCCCACGCGACTTCGACATCTTCGACTGCTCAAATAACAGCCATCCATGCGCCACCACGCTCTTCGGCAGCGGCAACTCGGCAGCCATCAAAAATGCAGGCCAGTACACGCAGTGGAACCGGCTGATCTCCTTGCCGATCAGGTGAACATCCGCCGGCCAATATTTGTTGAAGTTGTCACAATTTTCGCTGCCGTATCCCAGCGCGGTAATGTAATTCGCCAGCGCATCCATCCACACGTAGATGACATGCTTCTCATCGCCGGGGACCGGAATGCCCCAGTTGAAACTTGTCCGGCTGATCGACAGATCGCGCAGCCCGCCCTGCACAAACGCCATCACCTCATTGCGCCGCGCTTCCGGCCGGATAAACTCCGGATGCTGCTCGTAATACTCCAGCAGCTTGCGCTCAAAGGCCGACAGCTTGAAGAAATAATTCTCTTCGCTCACCGTCTCGGTAATGCGCCCGCAGTCCGGGCACGGCGTCCCCGGCGTCCCTTCCACATACAACTCGTCCCACACGCAGTACTGGCCGGAGTAGGTGCCTTTGTAAATGAAACCGCGCTTCTGCAGTTCCGAAAACAAATGCTGCACGCCCTGCTTATGCCGAGGTTCCGTAGTCCGGATGTAGTCGTCGTAGGTCAGACCCATGCGGTCCCACAATCCGCGAAATTCACTCGACACCTCCGCCGCAAACTCCTGCGGAGTTTTGCCAGCTTTCGCCGCCGACCGCTCAATCTTCTGCCCATGCTCATCGGTCCCGGTGAGAAACAGAACATCGTAGCCGCGCATCCGTTTCCAGCGCGCCACGGCATCCGCCGCCACCGTCGTGTACGTATGCCCCAGGTGCGGCCGCGCATTCACGTAATAGATAGGCGTGGTCAGGTAATACGTCGGTTTTGTATCCTGCTTTTTGTCCTGGATTGGCATGAATTAGGCGTTC
>JAJYBW010000282.1 GCA_021778815.1 Acidobacteriota bacterium
GACTGGGGAGATGGGCCTCCACCACCTGGTGTACGAAGTTGTAGACAACTCTGTCGACGAAGCCATGGACGGCCACGCCACCCGCATCGAAGTTACCATTCACATGGATAACTCCATCACCGTCGTCGACGACGGCCGCGGTATTCCCGTGGACGAAATGACCCTTCCCGGTGGCGAACGCGTCTCCGCCTGCCAGGTGGTGCTCACCAAGTTGCACGCCGGCGGCAAGTTTGACGCCTCCACCTACAAAGTATCCGGCGGTCTACACGGCGTCGGCGTTTCCTGCGTCAACGGTTTAAGCGAGGCGTTTGAGGTTGAGATCTGGCGCGACGGCCATACCTATGAGCAGGAATACGCCCGCGGCATTCCACTCGACGCGTTGCACCAGACCGGAACCAGCAAGAAGCGCGGCACCAAAATTCACTTCCTGCCCGACAAGACCATCTTTACGGTCACCGAATACAACTACGACACACTGGCGCAGCGTCTGCGCGAGCTCGCCTTCCTGAACAAGGGCCTCGAGATCGCACTGACCGATGAACGCACCACTGACCCCAAGACCGGCGAAGCCAAGCATACTGAGTTCAAGTACAGCGGCGGAATCGCAGAATTTATCAAGCACCTGAATCGCGGTAAGCAGACCCTGCACGACAAACCGATCTATATGGAAGCAGAGAAGGATGGCGTGGTGATGGAAATCGCCATGCAATATAACGACGCCTACTCTGAGACCGTCTTCACCTTCGCGAACAACATCAACACGGTCGACGGTGGTACCCATCTTTCCGGCTTTCGCACCGCCCTGACCCGCACCATCAACGCTGCCGGCCAGCAGATGGGCCTGTTCAAAGACCTGAAAGAAAATCTGTCCGGCGACGACGTGCGCGAGGGCCTTGTCGCCGTCATCAGCGTCAAGCTGCCCCAGCCTCAGTTTGAAGGCCAGACCAAAGGCAAGTTGAATTCCGATATCAGCGGCACCGTTCAGTCGTTTCTGAATGAACGTCTCGGCATGTTCCTGGAGCAGAACCCTCCGATCACGCGCCGCATCATTAATAAGGCGATTGAAGCTTCCCGCGCGCGCGAGGCCGCCCGCAAAGCCCGTGATCTTACACGGCGCAAGGGTGCACTCGATGGCGGCGGCTTACCCGGCAAGCTGGCGGACTGCAGTGAGCGCCGTCCAGAACGCTGCGAACTCTACCTGGTTGAGGGCGAGTCGGCCGGCGGCACCGCCAAGCAGGGTCGTGATCGCCGCTACCAGGCAATTCTTCCGCTCAAGGGCAAAATTCTCAACGTAGAAAAAGCCCGCTACGACAAGATGCTGGGCCACGAAGAAATTCGTGCCATGATTACAGCTCTCGGCTGCGGCATCGGCAAAGAAGACTTCGACGCCAGCAAGCTGCGCTACGGCAAGTTGATCCTGATGACGGACGCCGACGTCGACGGCTCGCACATTCGAACCCTGCTGCTCACCTTCTTTTTCCGCCATATGACGGAGCTGATCAAGCGAGGCCACGTATACATTGCGCAGCCCCCGCTCTATCGCATCAAGAAGGGCAAGTTCGAACAGTACATTAAGGATGACCGCGAATTCGTCAACGTCATGGTCAAGCGCGCCTCCGACGGAATCGTAGTGCGTTACGGCGCCAACGCAGCCACCCTGGAAGGCGCTGCCCTCACCCGCTTTATGGCTCACTTGAATGAGTATCTCGGCTTCTTCGACAAAGTGAACAAGCGACTCCGCAATGAGGAAGTCACCAGCCTGCTGGCGAAACTTGAGCTGGTGAAGCGCACCGACTTTGAAAGCGATTCCAGTGCGCCGCCGCCCAAGCTGGTCAAGCTGCACACCAAACTTCAGGCGATTGCGAAAAAATATCAATTCAAGTCCGTTGGTGAGCCCGTCCACGACGAAGAACACCATACCTTCTCTTTGTGCTTCCACGATGCGCAGGGAGCGGAACGCTGCATCGATTGGAATCTTGCCACATCGCCGGAATATCGCCAGATGATGTCGAAATACATGCTGATCAAAGAGCCGCTGGAAGGGCCGTTCCTCATCGAATCAACCGCGAAGGCAACGACTATCGACGATGCGGAAACCGATGCTGCGGAAACCGCGGACGGCTCCGGCTCCAAGCCCGCGGCCAAGCGGACTGCGAAAGCTCCGCAGGATCCGGTCGAGAAGCAATCTCCGCGGGAGCTGTTCGAGTACGTCATCGAACAGGGCCGCAAGGATTATCAGGTCCAGCGCTACAAGGGTCTCGGCGAAATGAGCGATTCGCAATTGTGGGAAACCACCATGGATCCCGAACGCCGCACTTTGTTGCAGGTCAAGCTGGAAGACCTGGCCGAGTCAGAACAGATCTTCTCCACATTAATGGGAGAAGACGTCGAAGCCCGTCGCAAATTCATTGAAGACAACGCGCTCGACGTGAAGAACCTGGACATTTAGCCGCGCCGATTCAGGTTGTAGATTTGCTGATAAATTCGCAAAATCTGCAGAACAATCCGCCACTGTTGACCGATAAATTGATGCGGGCACCGTGGCTTTTCTGCATGTTGCCGTGGATACCCTGCACATTGTTCAAAACCGTTGGATGGCTGGTTGCAACCAAAGCGATGGCTCGTTCTACAGCCCTCGAATTCGAAACGACATCCCTCGTCAGAAACACAGCAAGGCTCGGTGTTGATGTTCAACCCTGCTTTCTCACCCCGGGTCCACTTCAACCTATGTGCTGCTTTGAGTGGCGAGGTGCCACGGATGCGGCCCCACAGCACTCCGCTGTCGCGGTCAGCTGTGGCGGGGCTACAGCTGCTGCCTTGTTTTGAACGACCCGATCAGTTGGATGAAACCCTGAGATCGTCACCTTTTGTTTCTCGGATCATTAGTAAACCGAAGAGGGTCAGGACCGTGGAGCCGGTGAGGTAGTAGCCGACATACTGAAGTCCATAGGTATCGGCGAGCCATGTAGCAACATACGGTGCGAGCGAAGCACCCAGGATGCCCGCGATGCTAAAGGCCAGTGAACTGCCGGTATAGCGAACGGGTGTGGGAAACAGCTCGGACACCACCGTTCCGAGTGGACCGTAGGTAAGGCCCGTCAGCGAAAGCCCCAGGACCATCATCCACACGACTCCCGTAGTGCCAGCAGTGAAAAGCGGCGCAAGTACAAGGCCAAATAAAGCGATGAGCGCGGTGACTCCAAACATTACGGGGCGCCGTCCCCGTTCGGCAAGCAAAGCGGAAACCGGGATTGTGAGCGCGAAGAAAAGTATGCCGAACAGCTGGATCAGCAGAAATCTGTTGCGGCTGTAGTGGAGGGCGGTCGTTCCCCAGGACAGCGCAAAGACCGTCATCAGGTAAAAGATTACGAACGTCGTTAGGCAGATGAGAACGCCGGCAACAAGTTCACGAAAGTGACGCCGCAAGACGGTGAGCATGGGGAAACCGACCTGCTCCGCACGCTGCATCGAGGCCTGGAAGACAGGTGTTTCGGTAAGAGCCAGTCGAACGTAAAGGCCGATAAGTACAAGCACGGCGCTGGCGAGGAATGGAAGCCTCCAGCCGAAAGAGAAGAATTGCGCGTCCGTAAGCCAGCGAGATAACAACAGGAAAATGCCTCCGGAGAGCACAAAGCCAATCGGCGCACCAAGCTGCGGGAACATGCCGTACACGGCGCGCTTATTCGGTGGCGCGTTCTCCACGGCCAGCAGTACGGCTCCGGCCCACTCGCCACCCAGACCGATGCCCTGGCCGAAGCGGCAGAGAGCCAGCAGCAAAGGCGCGGCGAAGCCGATAGTATGATAGGCAGGCAATGCGCCAATCGCGAATGTCGACAGTCCCATGGTTAACAACGCGAGTACCAGTGTTCGCTTGCGACCCAAACGGTCGCCAAAGTGTCCGAATAGGGCGGACCCGATTGGACGTGCGAGGAAGGCAATCCCGAAGGTGGCGAGCGAAGCGAGTGTAGAGGCGGCGGGATTGGACGCCGGAAAGAAGAGACGAGGGAAAACGAGCACCGCCGCCGTGGCATAGATGTAGAAATCGAAAAACTCGACGGCAGTCCCAACCATGCTGGCGAAAAGAACCTGGCGCGGCGTATTAATATGCTTCTTTAGCGCTTCGTCTGTCATTCTGAAGGAACTTGAATTGTAATCGAACGGACATGGCACAGGCTTTTGATTTTTGTGATCGGTTCATGACCGGACAGAATCCATCCCTTACCCCAGGAGCGATAACCAGCAGTGGGCTTCAGTACACAGAATTGACGTGCACAAATTGTGGACCCCCGAACGGGACCGGGAATCAGTCCTTACCGTCCGCGAGCAATTGAAACGGCCGATCAGGCACACTTCCCTGCTTTTGCTGGTGGGAATCCTGCTCGCGGCGTCCCTTGGGGCGCAGGTGATTTCCGTGATCGGCGTGGTTCGCACCACTGCTGGCGCACCTGTACCTGGCGCAACGGTGACCGTAGTCTCCGCGATGGCGCACCAGGATCGCCACACCGCGCTCACCCGAGCCGATGGACAATTTACGCTTGCTTCGCTTCCTCCAGGACCGTATACCATCGCGGTACAACTGCCAGGCCGGCCGCCGACCACATCGTCTCCGATCAATGCCACGGACGCAAGGATGGTCATCACCGTCTCCGACCAAAATATCCTCACCATCGCCGCGCAGCAGCAGGCACCGTCGCCGGTACTCCCGAATGCCAACCCAGGCACAACCGCGGATGCAACCGGGGCGACCGGTGGCGAAAAGTTGTCGAGCCAGTCCGTCAGCCAGCTCCCTCTCAATGGCCGCGACTTCAGCACACTGCTACTGCTGGCCGCCGGAACCATGACCGATGTCAACGGCGCGACCAACTTCACGCAGCAGTTCGCCATCAACGGACAGCGTGGCGTCGAGGCGGTGTTCGCCATGGATGGGGCAGACATCAGTGATCCCGA
>JAJYBW010000283.1 GCA_021778815.1 Acidobacteriota bacterium
AGGACGACCTTGCCATTAGCGGCGTCGACGAGGGAGAAATTCGGACTTTTCAGGTCGCTTGCGATCGCAGTTTTTAAGGCGCCGGATTCATACCCGGCGTGGCTGAAGGCGATCTTTCCGTCGGCAACATTCCAGCCTTCGACGTGATCCGGAACGACGGTCTGAAGCTCAAGTTGATCGATGTAGAGAACTGTTTTGTCGCCGGGATCGGGAAGCATCTTTGGCAGGCTGTAGGCGAAGTCGAGAGCGGTTACGCGATCACGAGAAAGCGGCGCAATCTCCCACACCACATGATTCCACTCGCGATTTTTGAGTGGAATGGATTCGTCGCGACCTTCATTGGTGCTGTCCGGCAGGATATGCGCGCCTTCATTGTGCAGCACTAAGGATGCGGAGATCGCCGGAGCTCCATCAATGTCCGGATAGACCCAGAGTGAAATTCGATTGAAGTGACTCCAATCCTCAGAAGGGAAGGCGCGTGTGGCGACCAGATCTTCCCATTCGCCGCCGCCCTGAACGCGTGCGACATCGTCGGTGGAGTTTATACGGATGGAATGTTGGCCGTCTTTGACCTCCACCGTGGAAAGAGTCATTGAACCTTCTCCCTTGAACTTCCAGTGGGACAGGTCTTCCATGCTATCGAGCAGGCGCGAATCCAGGACCTTCTTCTGCAGCCAGCGATACTCCGCTCCATTTTCAACGACGGGCTGCATGGGTTTCTCGGGAGCAGCGAGCTGCGCTTGGGCACATGGAGTTGCTGAGAGGGAAGCGGCGGCGACCCACAGCAACAAGCCGGAGAAGGAGCGCAAGGAGAAGCGTGGCAGCGGTTCAATTGCGGTCATATGGGATCACTCCTAGAGGATCGGCCGAGAAGCTTCGTGGAGAATCCGCCACTGGTACGTGCAACATGCAACGGTGCAAACCAGAAAATCGGCTGCAGCGTGGGGTAGAGTCAACTCTTCACAAGCGGCGATGACGCAAACTCATTTGCGAAAGGCTGGGGAATAAGCATTGGAGCCGCTGAGCTTCCGGCCGTCGAGCGCGCGAATCGCACCTTGGCTTCCGAGCCATCGGCGGAGGTGTTCGTTAGTTGGAAGGGTCGGGGAGAGATTATGTCCATTTGCCCTGTCCTTCGACAATGGTGATGTAGCGGTCGATTGGCAAATCCGTCAGGCGTTCTGTTTTGCCGCCAGGGAGGGGCCATTTAATTTCAACCCAATCCATCTTTTCGCGCTTGCCAATACCGAGCACTATGCGCGGATCATGACTTGAAAGATAACCACCGCCTCCCACTTTCATCCGGCTTCGCTTCAAATCCTGCGCCTGATAAGTGATTCTCGCCCCGATCGCATCCCGATTCGATTTGGTTCCCACCAGCTTGATTCCGAGCCAGTGATTCTGTGCGCCGGCCGTGTTTCGCAACAAGACGGGCGCGCCATCATTGACTCCAATCAGAACATCCGTTGCTCCGTCATTATTGAAGTCTCCGATCGCCAATCCGCGCGCCGCAAGTGGCTGATTGAAAACCGGCCCGCTTTGCGCGCTGATGTTGCGGAAGCCTTTCCCTGTCCATTGAAAGAGCATGGGCCGTTCCGCATAGGTCACCTGTAGATGCATTTGGTCGATCAGATCGTCAGGGTGCCCGTTGACTTGAAACAGATCCAGATTTCCGTCGTTATCGAAATCGAAGAATTTCGCTCCCCAGCCGCTCATCAGATAGGTGGAAGAGGCGATCCCTTCCGGACCGGCGGTATCGTCAAAGGTCTCGTCATGATTGTTGCGGTACAGCGAATAATCCTGGTAGTTGATATCGGCAACGTAAAGATCCATAAAGCCGTCCTGATCGACGTCGGCAGAATCGACGCCCATCCCGGAACGCGCCATTCCATCGGCACTGTATGCGATACCTGCAATTTCTCCGATCTCTTCGAACTTTCCATTTCCGCGATTGACGAAGAGAAAGTTTGGCACCGTGTCATTCGAAACGAAGAGATCGATCAGCCCGTCATTGTTAATGTCCGTGGCAACCACACCCCAGGCTTTTCCCAAATGACTGGCGATGCCGGACTCTTTGCTGACGTCGGTGAAGGTGCCATCGCCATTGTTGTGAAAAAGCCAGCTCGCCATAGGCGCATACGCCTTGGGAATGCAATAGTGGCGAAGGCCGTCGTCGTGGATTCCGCAGGGCTTGTTGAGTTCCTTGGTGAAATCGGCAAATCGCGAGACAAAAAGATCTAGACGGCCGTCATTGTCATAGTCGAACCAGACAGCGCTGGAGGGCCATCCCGGTACCGCAACCCCTGCTTTTGCGGTTACATCGGTGAAGGTTCCATCGCCGTTGTTGTGGTACAAAATGCTGCTGCTGCCGTATTGCGTCACATAGATATCGGGCAGACCGTCTCCGTCGTAGTCACCCACGGCCACGCCCTGTCCGAAGCCGCCCCCGGCCACTCCAGCCTTTTCCGTCACGTCGGTGAAGGTTCCGTCGCGATTGTTTTTATAAAGAGCGTTGCGCAACGGTGTTTTGGGGATAAGAAAATCACATTTGCCGCTGTTCACCAGATAGATGTCCATCCAGCCGTCGTTGTCATAGTCGAGAAATGCGACACCGGGTCCGGAGCTCTCCGGGAGGTACTTTTCCGGGGAATGCGCGGCATCGTGCACCCATCGAATTCCGCTCTTCTCAGGAGGAATTACCTCGAAGGGAAACTGGGATGCGTCTGCCTGCGCAAAGAGGGCGCGCCGCGACAGGATCAAGGCTCCTGCGATCGACTGCGACAGGAATTTCCGCCGTGTCAATCGTGCTGTGCGAATCCGATTCATGATTTCATTCAGCCGATATCAAATAGCCCTGGAATTTATAAAGGATTAAAGCGGGCAGTCAATGAGAAGGCGTTATTGTGGTCCTTCTCCTGCAGAAGCATCGGGATGAGCCCCGGAACTAAGACTTCTGTGAATAGCAAATTCTTTCTCCGCTTCTTCTTTTTGCCCCGTCCTAACCAGGGCATTACCGAGCGCGTTGTGAATATCCGGATTTCCAGGCGTAAGGCGCTCTGCGATCCGTAACGGAGGGATGGCGTCTGCGTATTTCTTGTCGCCGATTAGAGAAACGCCCCATCCCAGGTAGGCTTCTGCAAAACCGGGATTGAGTTTTGCTGCCTGCGAAAAGCGGGAAATCGCTTCTCCCCAGTTCTGATCCTCGCGAGCAAGCTCTCCTAAAATGAACTGCGCGTCCGTGTTTTTGGGATCGATTTGAAGTTCTTTCAGGAATTCCTGCTTGGCACGTTCTTTCGCGTCCGGGCCGCCGCCAGGTTCCGACAACAGCAATCTACCCAGCAGGAAATGAATGCCGCGTGCGTTTGGGTCCTTGTGAAGGATCCATTGGTATTCAAGCTCTGCGGGTTGCCACCGGCCCTGTTCTTCCAGGGCTTCGGCATTGAGCTTGTGAGCCGCAATGGATTGCGGCGCTGTTCTAGCCAGATCCTGCGCCGTGCGCGTCGACAAATCAGAGTAGGCGTGGACAATGACGTACAGCACATCGGGATCCCGGCCAAAGTCCCGATTCAGTGAACTGATGAAGCTGAGAGTAGCGCTTCGGTCGTCGATGGCAAGAGCGCAGCGAACCCCGAGAACACCGGCACGCTTTCGATTTTCTGCGGGAAGTTGATCTGCCATCGCCTTCCGCAGGGCAGAAATGCTCGCGTGGCACTGGCCTTCTTCCGCCAAGGTGATGGCCTGCTGCGGCGAAATGTTTGCTTTGGGTGAAACCGATTTCGACTGCTGAGCGCCGGCTCCGAACCCGGAGAAGAATAAAGCCGCCGAGAAAGCAGAAGCGACGCAGACCTCTTTTAATTCATTACCCATGTACGCAATCTGCTTTCACAACAATCTTAATTAAAACCCGCTAAAAAACTGATGCAGGCGTAAGCAACTTACGCCTGCATCAGAGATTATACGTTGGCTTCGGTGTGTCAATAGTAGATCTTCAAGGCCACCTGAATGTTCCTTGGAGGTTGTGCGCTGGTGATTTGTCCCATCGTCTGTCCCAGGCCCATATTCGGAGCGTTGAATTGAGGATGGTTGAGCGCGTTGATGAAGTCGGTTCGGAACTGCACTCGGAACCGTTCTGTGATTTGGAAGTTTTTATGTAAGCTGAAATCCAGATCGGTGTACCGCGGTGATCGCAGACCTGCGAGTTGTGGTGCGCAATTGCCGAAGGTCCCAGCCGCCGGTTGAACAAAGTTCCCATTGTTGACGAACCACTGACGGCCAACTCCCACGCCACCGACTACCGCTCTTGTATTTGTGATAGATGGCAAGGAGATGCAGTCCGCGCGCGCCCCACGACCGAAGGTGCCCGAATTGTCCGCCGCCCCTTGAACAGGCATTGGCCATCCAGTACGGATGGAGGTGAGTGGGGCAATCTCCCATCCGCCAATAACTTCATCAACAGCCTTGTTGACGTTGCCGCCGAATTGCTTTCCGCGTCCGAAGGGCAGTTGATAAATTGCATAGGCGGACAGGACGTGGGTGGCATCGTAGTAACAAGGCGCCCACTCTGACCTCTGGTTATAGATGTTCTGCCAATATGCCGATGCGCTCAGGGCGTTGTTCCAAGCGCCGTAATAACCCGTGCTGTCGGACATGCACTTGGAGTACGTATAGGAGACCTGCCCCTGAAGGCCATGAACCATGTCCTTCTGCAAGACGGCCTGCAAGGAGTTATACGACATGTTTCCGTTTGACTTCGTGCCCGAAACGTAGGCTCCTTGGTTGCCATACGGTAAACCGGAGTCAGGTGCTATCGACGAATTGCCCGTGCCCAGTACGCCATAGAGGTCCAGGTTCTTGGCAAAGAAAGGGCTGGGTGCTGTAGCCCCACCGGGCTGCAATACCCGTTGTGCATAGTCGTACGGCACCATCAGGTGATGGCCGGT
>JAJYBW010000284.1 GCA_021778815.1 Acidobacteriota bacterium
ATCTTAATCTGCTGCGGCATCACCATGGCCGGCGCCACGGCCAGCTTCGGATGATCGACCTGAAGCTCCGGAGGATTAATTGGCGCCTTTTCTACCGGCGGCAAATGTCCCTTGTTGGCTTCGATCGGCTGATGGAAACCACCACCACCTCCGCCACCCATGGATTGTGGCGAGGGCGCTGTCACCGGCGGCAGGTAGGGCGGGACGACGACCGGAGTTACCTCGACCTTTTGCGGCATAACGATGTGGTTGTGCGCCTGCAGGACGAACCACACGAGGGCCGCAAAGATTCCCGCATGCAACAGGAACGAGACCATGCTGGAAGCAGGGCTTCGCTTCACCGCCATGGGATCGGCAACCGCGATCGGAGCGGATACTAATTCCAGCGGAGGCAACTTCTCGGGGAAGAAGAAATCACGCAGGTTTCCGAACAGGCCTGTCAGCAGGCTCTCGTGCGGCAGCTCGCGTCCCACCGGGATCCGTGTGACCGCCAGGTGCAGTTCCGGTTTAGTCAAAAATGTGTCGGGCAGTTTTCGAACGTGCAAAGGCTCAAGCGAAACGCTAAGCTCAGGATTTGTCAGTGCCGGGTTGCCCATAACTGTTCGCTGGGAGGCAGAACCCCAGCATCTCCTTCAAGAATGTGTAACAAGTTCTGTCGCAATCGAAATCCGCAACGCACTCTGTATATTAGATTCGTCTGAACAACTTTGCGATCACCAAATTCCCTTATCGCTTCCAGTAATTTTTTGTCCTACCGCTGCCGCTGTTGCAAGCCACGGTAGCAAACCGAGGCGGGCGCTGCTATGCAACTCGCGTTTGCGCAACAACCCAGTCAGTTGTGTTCCATACAGGCTGGCGGACTGCGGCATAATCGGCACCCGCAAAAAATCCTTGCGGTAGAAGATTTCCTCGCCGCCAAATCGTGAGGATTCTCTGACGAAGCGCGGCAGGTCCAGGCCGGTGCCGCGATATTGCTTCACGTAGTCCGACACAATCACCAGGTAGGTCGCTACGCCTTCCCAGATGCCGGAGGCATTTGCGGAATAGCGCAGATCTTCGTAGTCGACCGCGCCGGATTCAACCAGTGCTGCCGAGTCGACAATGTCGCACAGGCGGAAGTAGAAGTGCCGATACATGCGTTGCAGGGTGGAGATCATCAGCCGGTCAGACGCCGAGGTTACGCGGAAGGTGTCATCCTCAATGCGAATCAAACGGGTGCGTCCCATCAGGTGATCCGCCAGGGTGATCTGCTCGCCGGTCTGGCCCAGCCGGCCGACGTGGATTTCGACGGATTCCGGTAATCCGGGAATCAGGAAGTTCCATTTGCGGGCCAGGCGATCGCCCCAGCTTCTGGCATCCAACTCCGCCTGGAAGTGCCGCTTCATCAAGGGCACCACTTGTTCCGGCGTCGCGTTTGTATACAGATCCAGATCGCTGCCGAGATCGGGCCAATGATCCAGGGACTTGATCACGGTTACGTCCAGGCCCTCTTCTTGAAAGGCAGTGCAAATTGCGTGCAGGAAGGGAATCGCATTCTTGATGCGCGCGCGTTCCTCGGCTACCGCAGCCTCGGCCCACTCCGCTCGCATGCCATCCTGGGCATCGCGAAAGATCTTCAGGGCAATCTCAAATCCACGCACTACGACGTGATTTAAATTCGCCAGGGTGACCAGGTCATCAAACTCTTCGCGGCTGATTCCGATGATTTCCGAACTCAGGGCGGGGTTGGATTGCGCGGATACATCTCCCGCATGCTTTGACAAAAGCAGGCGCGAAAGGGTGACCATGGACTTAGACGAAATAGGCTGGGTAGCAGATTTGGGCATATGGGCAGTAGTTTTCTCAGTTTGAATTAGGTGCCTGCGGTTCAGAGTTTGGAGCTACCGGCGTCGGAGACTTATGGGGAACTGTGCTCGGTTCTGCCGGGTGATTGCCACGACGAATTAACTCGATCGGTCCTGTCTGCTGACGGGCTGCCTGTCGATAAGCGTCGATCTCTGTATCGACTTTCTGGTTGCTGGTATTGGCAACCGTGTCCAGGTCCTTGCCTTCAACGGAGCCCTCCGTGGCCAGCCCTATGCGGGCATTGGCGCCGTCGGCGCTGCGCGCTTTGGAGTAGTAAAACTGAGCCGTCTCAAGATCTCCATCTTTCTCGGCGACATAGCCGAGATTGTTCAGCGAAAACGCGCTGTGCGGGGCGAGCGAGTAGGCTTGCAGAAAGTCTCTCTTCGCCGCCAGCCAGTCATTTTGATTGGCTGAGTAGACTCCATGCACTGTCAGCATCCTTGCCTGTAGTTCTGTGTCGGCCTCGTTGCGAATGCGCTTTCTCAGTTGCCGCGCACTCGCTGCCGCGACTTCGCTGATCGGTTTTCCCCGGGTAGCACGGTTCAGCGTAACTACGACAGGTTCAGTCGAGCGAGAGTTGGCTGCCGCATCGTATTGCTGCAGGGCTCCGCCGAGATTTCCGGTGGTCTCTTCCGCCACTCCCAGATTGTTGAGCGTGAAAGGATTCTGCGGATCAAGCGCCAGTGCTTTCCGCAGCATGACTACCGCCTCAAAATCTCGACCCTGTGCCAATAGCTGCATGGCCTCGACATTCATCCGATTCACCTGCATCGGTTTGTCTTTCAAGTCTGCGAGGGCAAATGTCAGCGGCTTTCCTTCCAAATCCTTGGCGTTACTTAGATCGATTCTTGCGGTGCTGCCCTGTTCCGACGCCAGCTTATAGAAATTTTTCGCGCGATCCAGCTTCCCCTGAAGCTCGGAAATGTAACCGAGGTTATTTAATGTAAATGGATCTGAAGCATCATACAGATACGCCTTGTAGAACATCGCTTCGGCTTTCTCATATTGATGCTTGCGAACGGCATCGACCCCTTCACGATTCAAACGCTGGACGGGTGTCAACTCACTGTGTTTTGGAATGGTGATTCGGATATCTTTCCCCCATGCGTGGTGAAATCCCGTGCCCGTGACCAGCACAATGGCCGCTAGGTATCGAAAACGAATAAAAGACATCGCGGGCTTTCACCTTTCCGCTCGACTTGTGGGTGCGAGCCATGTGGGGCACTATTAATAGCTAGTTAAGATGCGCTATATCAAAAAGTGTTGCCAAGGCGGATGGTCAATTATCGAGTGGCGCGGCGGTTATTTGCACCATTAATTGTGCAAAGCCACCCGCAGAGGTTTGGTGTCATCAAAGAGAAATACTGAAACAACTAACGATCCATCAGGGTGTGGCAAATGATTCGTGTTTTCGCTGGAGTTGTGCTGGCCATCATGACAATGGCCCAAGCATCTTGGGCTTCTCAAAACCCGGACCAGAATGTGGGCATTCAGGCATCCCGCGTCTCTGAGAGCAGCCCAGGCGACCGGTCTGCTTTGCCACCTCCTCCCAAGGGGACGAGCACAGTGGAGGGGGGTACGATCCGCAGCGTGGATCCGGTTCGTGACCAGCTCATCCTTAGCGTTTACGGCGCCAAACCAATGAAAATCCTATATGACGAGCGAACCCAAGTGTACCGCGATGGAGTGAAGGCCCCTGTGAGCGACCTGCGTGCCCACGACCATGCCTCGGTGGAGACGATGTTAGATGGCAGTCAGATTTTCGCTTTGAGTATCCACATGTTGTCCCAGGCGCCGGAAGGAGAGGCGAGGGGCCAGGTGGTCGGCTATGACGCCGGGGCCCGGGTGTTGACCGTGATGTCTCCATTGTCGCAGCAACCGATCAGGCTCCACGTTCCGGCTGGAACGTCTGTTGTAGGCGTGGGGCAGCTCAAGGTTTCATCCCCCAGCGCGGGCTTGCAAGACCTTGTGAAGGGGACTCTGGTGTCTGTGAGATTCGACTCCAGTAATAACGGACGCGGCGTTGCCCGACAAATCTCCATCCTAGCTATCCCAGGATCGTCGTTTGTCTTTACCGGCAATGTGGTTTCGATTGATCTGGCTGCCAACCGCCTGGTGATGGTGGATCCCAAAGACGATCAAAGCTATTCGATCGTCTTCGATCGCGGACGCTTTCCGCTGAGCCGCGACCTCCGCGTGGGAACGAGGGTGACGGTCACGGCCAATTTCGACGGTGCTAATTATGTTGCGACTGCAGCTAAAATCATCTAGTCCATTCAGCCAGGGAATCCCAGCCCAGGTAGGGTTCGGAACAGCATTTCACCCAGACATGTAAGCATCCAGCCAACCGATCGAATTATTTATCGATTCCTTCAGCTATCTTCTGAGCGAGCGATTCCTCTGAATTGACTGGTCGCTGTCTTTGACAAGGCACAGTCGTCTGGCGAACTTCAGATTGCAGGAGGCAGATCGGTTGCCGGGAGGAGGGATGTTTTTATCCCGGCTGCGGGACTCAGAAGCGGCCAGCCTTTGTGCATCACGTAATCGAGCCACGATCCGGCAACGAGCGACGTGAGCACCGCGGCCAGAACCAGCGTCGTGTAAAACTGCGCACTGATAATGCCGGCGTCGAACGCAACGCTGGCCAGTACGATACCGGGTCCGCCACGCGCATTTGTTGTGATGGCAAGGTTGATCAGATCGAGGCCGCGAAACCCCGCGAGTCGCCCGGCAAGTGAAACGGACAGAATCTTCACGATGCAGCTGCCCAGAATGAATGCCGTAATCATCGGCAGCGATATTCCGCGCACCAGGTCCAGCTTGAGTCCGACAATTGCGAAGTATACCGGAATGAAGACCGCGAAAGATACTTTGCCAATCGCATCCAGGGCGTCCGCGAACAGTCTACGTTTCTTATGCACCACAGCAAATCCGGCAAGGAACGCTGCGAAGACAAGGCTCACATCTAACGCTCCTGCCACGACGCAGTAAGCCAGTAGCACTGCAATGGCGTACGCGACCGGAGTATGCTGCGCGAATACGTTGAACTTCGAT
>JAJYBW010000007.1 GCA_021778815.1 Acidobacteriota bacterium
GGTCGTCACCAATGCCATGACCACCAGCATGGTGAATAACGTAGGGGTGAAGGCGCCGACGTTGTAGGCGATATTCAGCACGATCAATTCCACCAGTCCGCGCGTGTTGAGTAGCGCTCCCAAGGCGGCGGCATCTTTCCATGTCTGGCCATTCCATCTGGCAGCCAGCGCGGCTCCGCCCATTTTCCCGAAGACCGCGGCAACTAAGACGATACCGGCCCAGAACCAGACGCTCGCTCCGTTCAGCAGGTCAAGACGCGTGCGCATGCCGGTCAGCGCAAAGAAGAGCGGAAGCAGCAGGACGGACACCACCATATCGAGCTTTGCCCGGATGGCAGTTTGCCACCGCTCCACCCTGGGGAAACAAACACCGGCCATGAATGCGCCAAACAGCGGGTGCACGCCGATCGCTTGGGTTGCCGCAGCGGAAATGAGGGTGATGGCAATGACGACGCCCAACATTTCGAGCGAAAGATCGGTGGATGTGCGCATCCGTTTCACCAGCCAGGCTGCGACGGGTCGGACGACCATGATCATGACCACCAGATAGACGGCCAACGCTACCAATCGCAATGGCAAGGAAGCTGATCCGCCGTCATGTCCGATCAGTGCCAGAGCGATGGCCAGAAGGGTCCACGCCACCACATCGTCGACCGCCGCGCACAGGATGGCAGTGGTTCCCAGGGCTGTGCCCTGCATGTGCCGCTCCTCGATAATGCGGGCCAGGACAGGGAAGGCGGTGATGCTCATGGAAATGCCGAGAAAAAGAACAAATGGGACGCTGCCGATGCCGTGCGGCGCAAATCGAATGCGTAAAGAGTGCGCCAGAATGGCTCCCATGGCGAAGGGGAATACGATGCTCATGCCACTGGCCATGACGGCGGTGGCTCGCTGCTTATAGAGCTGCCCGTAGTCCAGTTCCATTCCGATCAGGAACAGAAACAAAATAAGGCCGACGGTACTCAGAATGTCAAAAGCGTTGAAGGATGAAGGCGGAAATAATGTCGCCGACCAGTGCGGGGTGAATCGACCAAACACGGAAGGTCCGATGAGGATGCCGCCAATGATTTCGCCGATGACACGCGCCTGTCCTAACTTGCGAGCCAGCCACCCACAAAAGACGGTGACGAGCAGGACCAGGGTCATCTGGACCAGCAAAAGAGTCATTGAGCTTTCTCCTCCTCACGATCGAAATCGGATACGCGATACAAGGCGTGATTCGCAGGAGTTTCAGGTAAACAGTTGCGGCCGAATACGGCGGAAAACGCAAGCTTATAGAGGGAATTGGGGTTTAGATTCTCAGATTACCGATGGGGTTGGCAACAGCGAGAAGCATTCGCGGCCAGCCCTCTCGAATGATAGAGTTGCAGCCTAGAAAAAATCGCGAGGAACGATACCGTCGCGGGCTTGCATCGCTTTCCAGGCTGAACAACATCCAGAATAAGCGGGGGCAATTTATCTGTGGGAGCGTCGGTTCGAGCTCGACGAGCGAAGATCGATGCCGGGCTAAATTTTTCTTTTGTGTACTGCGGACTGCCAAAAAAATATGGTCGATGAATCTCTCGGCGATTTTTCTGCATCGGACGAGATGTGGAGCAAGAACCGAACGTACCTAAACGAAGAAATAGCCATCGTCGTCGTAACATTGTTCTCGTCATTTTCGCCTTCGTTGTTGGACTTCTCATCGCTGGCCTGATCGCGGCTCAATATGCGATCCATCATGCGGAGCCCATGCTGCGGGCGCGCGTGATTCAAACCCTTTCCCAGCGGTTTAACAGCCAGGTTCAGCTCGGGGAATTCGACGTGTCCGTGCTGCACGGATTGGATGTTGAAGGAAAGAACCTGAGTCTTCGGTCGAATCTTGATCCCAGCTTGCCACCGCAAATTCAGGTAGGGCAGTTCAGTTTCCACGCGCCTTTGCTGGATATTTTCCAGTCACCCATGCACATCGGGTTGGTCGAGCTGCACGGGCTGCAGATCATGATTCCGCCCAAGGGTCAGCGGTCAGCGATGCCAAAATCGAAAAAGAGTCATGGCAAAATTTCGATTTTGATCGACAAGATTATTTGCGACGAGACAATGTTGACGATCATGACCGACAAGCCCAATAAGATCCCGTTGCAATTCCAGATTCACTCTCTAACGCTGACACGGGTCGGCAACAATAAGCCGATGCATTTTGTTGCCCAGCTGGTGAATCCTAAGCCGTTAGGAGATATTGCCAGCAGCGGCAATTTCGGCCCATGGAATGCGGACCAACCCTCCGATACTCCGGTAAATGGTAGCTATTCTTTTACTCACGCGGATCTGAGCACAACGCATGGAATTACCGGGATGCTTTCCTCTCAAGGCAGGTACTCCGGGCAACTGGACACAATCACAGTCGATGGAACCACTGACACACCGGACTTCAGCGTGGATGTGAGTGGGCACAAGGTGGACCTGACCACGCAATTTCATGCCATCGTGAATGGGACGAACGGAAATACTTATCTGCAGCCGGTCAAGGCTCACTTTCTGCACACCGATATCACGGCGACGGGAGATGTGGTGCGGGCGCAGAACCAGCCGGGTCATGACATTCACCTTGAGGTGACCATTCACAAGGGGCGTATCGAGGACCTGCTCGAGTTGGGGGTGAAGACAAGCCCGCCGGTGATGACCGGGAACGTTCAGCTGAAGACCGAGTTCCATTTGCCGCCTGGGACCCAACCCGTGAATCAAAAGCTGAAGTTGAATGGGACATTCGCGGTGCAGAATATTTCGTTTACGAATGACAAGGTCCAAAAGAAGATGGATCAATTGAGCCTGCGCAGCCGAGGCAAAGCCGCAGAAGCGAAGGACATGGACAACGAAAACGGAGTGCAATTGCCGGGCCAACAAGACGTACAGGCGAATATGCACGGAGTGTTTGATCTGGGAAGCGGAAAGCTAAACCTACCGCAGCTTGTCTGCACGATTCCTGGCGCAGAGATTCGTCTCGCGGGAGAGTATACATTAGACGGCAGAGTCTTCAACTTTACGGGTCGCGCGCGCATGCAGGCCTCTGTTTCGAGTATCGTGGGCGGATGGAAAGGGAAGTTGCTGACGCCGCTGAATCCGTTTTTCTCCAAGAATGGCGCGGGTACTGATGTCCCCATCAAGATCACCGGAACCAACACCAGTCCGCACTTCGGCTTGAATTATTAGAGCGACGGTTCGCGATCCAGCACAGCCAGCACTTCTTCCGGCTCGGGGCGAACGCGGAAATCTGCGTGTGCCTGGGCGAAGGCGATGCTTCCATCCGGACGCAGAAGGTAGGTGGCCGGCAGCAGGAGACGCCATGAAGGGTCGTCGTTGATGAATGGAATATTCACCAGGATGCTGCGGTAATGCTTCTGGTGATACGCGGGAACCGAATACGCGATGCGAAAACGCTCTGCGATGGCCAGGCCGGGATCGCTCAAGACTGGAAAGGGGAATGGATGTTGCTGCAGCAGCAGATCGTTTTGATGCACGGTCTGGGGCGAGATAGCCACCAGCAAGGCGCCGCGCTTGCGCAACTCCGGATAGAGTTTGCGCCAAGCCTCCAATTCCGTGAGGCAGTATGGACACCAGCGTCCGCGAAAGAAGTTGACGATCACCGGGCCAAGTGCGAGCAGGTCCGCAGAGTGCACCATGCGGCCATTCGCATCGGGAAGTGAGAACTCCGGCGCGATGCTGCCGACGGAAAGAATCTGCTGTTCGATGCCGGTCGAAAACAATTCGGCAACGGCATTTTCGCTGGGTTGCAGACGCTCCGGCTGAACCAGACTCCGCGTCTGTTCGCTGATCTGGTCGAGTTGGTCCTGCAATTTGAGCATGCGAGTCTTTCACGTATCTGTGCGGATATCGGCGAGAGTGCTTGCTTCCTAGCGGCCGCCGCGCATATTGGCGAGCGAGCCCATCAGACGGCGTTGCACGGCGCCGCCCTTTCCCATCGACTTGAACATTTTGCGCATCTGGGCGTACTGGCGCAGCATTTGATTCACTTCCTGCACGCTGGTTCCGGAGCCGCGGGCGATACGCTTGCGGCGGCTGCCGGAGATGAGTTCGTGATTCTTTCTCTCAGCGTTGGTCATGGAGTTGATGATGGCTTCAATGCGGGTGAATTGTTTTTCATCCACACTGCCGGCGGCCTGCTGCATCCCCTGAAACGGGCCGACCGAGGGAAGCATCTTCATGATGCTTTGCAGCGAGCCCATTTTCTTGATCTGACGCAGTTGCTCGCGAAAATCTTCCAACGAGAAACCATCGCCGAGCAGTGCCTTCTTGGCGAGCTCTTCTGACTTTTTCCGATCGAGATGTTCTTCCGCTTTCTCGATCAGGGTCATGATGTCGCCCATCCCGAGGATGCGGCTGACGATACGGTCGGGATGGAAGGGCTCGAACGCGTCCGGCTTTTCGCCCATGCCGATGAACTTGATGGGCTGGCCGGTGACATGGCGGATGGAAAGGGCAGCGCCGCCGCGGGCATCGCCATCCATCTTGGTCAGCACGATACCCGTGAGCGCCAGGCGGTCATGAAATTCCTTGGCCGAACGAACCGCATCCTGGCCGGTCATGGCGTCGGCGACGAATAGAATTTCCTGCGGATTCAGCAGCGACTTCAGCCGCTGCATTTCGTTCATGAGGCCTTCATCGATGTGCAGGCGGCCCGCGGTGTCGACAATCATTACGTCGCAACCGGAGATGATGGCTTCGCGACGAGCTTCTTTCGCCAAGCGCTCGACCAGTGCTGGACCGGCGGCTTCACCTTTTAGATCGCCTTCATACAAGTTGGTGCCGATGGTCTTGGCAACGATCTGGAGCTGTTCGCGCGCGGCAGGACGATAGACGTCGACTGAGACCAGCAGCGGGCGATGCCCGCCTTTTTTCAACCAGGCGGCCAGCTTGCCGGAGGTGGTGGTCTTACCGGAACCTTGCAGGCCAGCCATGAGAATGACAGTGGGCGGCTGCGATGCAAACTTGAATCGGGCTGTATCGGTGCCCAGCATCGCGACCAGTTCATCGCGAACAATCTTGATGACTTGCTCTGTGGGAGAAAGCGCGGTCAGCACTTCCTGACCTAAAGCCTTGGTGCGGATGTGCTCGATCAGATCTTTGACGACGTTCAGGTTGACGTCGGCTTCGAGCAGCGCGATGCGGATTTCTTTGAGCGCCTCGCCGATATTTTCCTCGGTGATGGTGCCCTGGCCGCGCAAATTTTTAAAGGTGCGCTGAAGTTTTTCTGACAGGTTTTCAAACATAGGTCAAACCCTAGTGTACCAAGGGTCCCGGGTGCCTCATATGCCGTGAGATCGATGAGAAAAGTTGCGACTGGAGAACTACGCTGGTGTGGTTTTCGAGCGCGGATAGCGGCGCAGAGTCAGGAGATGGCTTTGACGCCGGGCTTGTCGGCCTGCTCTGCCCGGCCGCTGGGCTGTTTGGTCTCACCCAAATGCAACCGTTCAAAAATCAGTTGGATTAACTTCTGGGGATGAATCGGTTTTAGCAGGACTTCAAAATCGCACCAGGCTTTGCCGGCTTTGGCTAACAGGCCGGTAGTCGCAGCCTGTCCGGAGAACAATAAAATGGCGCAATCGGGAATGTCTTTTTTGATTGCTATCGCGACATCGATGCCGCTCATTCCCGGCATGACGACATCGGCAAGCAGCAGTTCCGGAGGAATGACGCGCGCGATTTCAAGAGCGCCAAATCCGTCATAGGCTGTCATGGCTGCGATGCCATGCTGCGCGAGGATGGTGGTGAGTGTGTCGGCGATGACGACTTCATCATCGACAACCAAGACCACAGGATTTCGGGGACCGTTATGCACGGTGATTCCCTTCGCCCATACGTCGCTGAGAGGAATCGCTTCGAAATTTGCAGGATAACTCACCTGATCCCCCCGGGGAAAAACAACGATAGCAGGATTCGCCCCCGTTTTCCACAACTGATTGCATACAGCGGATTTACCTGCGGCTAAATTATCTCGTCGTTTATAGTTGATTTGTGTTAATTTATGGATACTTCAGTGTTACGTTTGTGTGACGTTAACCCTGCGTCGACTTCCAGCGCAATTTCGAATCGGGAGATTCTGTTCGATGAAATTTGAGTCCGTACCGCAGGCCGATGTCCCTAGAGGTCGTGAGGGGAAACACAAGCAGATCGTCGAAGTGCTGCTGCGCGATCTGAGCCAGCTTCAAGAGAACTCCGCGCTGAAAGTTCCTCTGTCGGCCCTGCCAGACACAAAGGAGAATGTTCGTGCTGCCTTAAGCAGGGCAACGCGACAGCGCGGGATCGATATTGCGACCACCAGCGACAGTGAATTCCTCTATGTGTGGAGGATCGAGGCTGCGATCGAGATCTGAATGATCCAAGGACTCAGATCAAGGGACTTCAGGTCAAGCGTGGAGGCGTGGAGAAATTTCATCCGAGGCGATTTCGCCGTCGCGGATGTGGACAATGCGATGCGCATAGCTGGCAATATCCGGCTCATGGGTCACCACGATAATGGTGTTCCCTTTGGCGTGGAGTTCATCCATCAGGGCCATGATTTCAGCGCCAGTCTTGGAATCGAGGTTTCCTGTGGGTTCGTCGGCCAGGATGATTGAGGGATTGTTGATGAGCGCCCGGGCGATGGCAACGCGCTGGCGCTGACCGCCGGATAGCTCATTTGGCTTGTGGTACATGCGCTCGCCAAGATTCACTGCCGTGAGAGCCGCCTTGGCGCGCTCAATCCGCTCTTCGGCGGGGGTGCCGTTATAAATCAGCGGCAGTTCAACGTTGTGCAGGGCAGTGGCGCGTGCCAGCAAATTGAACGTCTGAAAAACAAAGCCGATTTCCTTATTGCGGATGCGTGCCAGTTCGTCGTCATTCAACTCGCTGACTTCGTGCCCATTCAGCCAGTAGCTTCCTTGCGTGGGCGTATCCAGGCATCCAATCAGGTTCATCAACGTGGATTTGCCGGAGCCTGAAGGCCCCATGATGGCCACGTACTCGTTGTGTCGAATGCGCAGATTGACGCCGCGCAGCGCGTGCACCTGCTCGGCGCCCATGTTGTAGGTCTTCCAGAGATTGTCGACAACAATTACTTCATCCGGCTCTGGCTTCACCACTACGGGCCGGGTCGCCGGAGTCGCTGCGGCCGACTCAATTGAAGTCTCGAATGTCATGCACAATCTCCAGTCATTCCAGCAAAAGCGCTGCCTGTCCTCGACGCGTCGTCGGGGTTCAGGGTATCAGTTCTACAAGCCGAAGCCTATGTTGATGGATTCGCCGCCGCAGGTGTTGTATCGCGTTTCACGGTTGCGTCGTCTTTCAGGATCCGAAGAACACGATAGGGCCCGATGATGATTTCCTCCCCGGGCTTCACGCCGCTGGTCACCTCAATGTCAGAAGCACCGGTGATGCCTGTCTGGACGGGCACGAAGACCGCACGCAGCTTTCGCCCCTCTTTTCTCATGACAAACACGCCTTGCACCGTCTGCGCTTTGGGGCCGGCGGACAGACTGGCATTTAGCTTCTTAGCACCCTTCTTTTTCCCGGAATCGGGAACTTCCATCACCAGAGCTTGCAGCGGAATGGCGACGACATCATCCTTATGGGCGGTGGTGATTTTCGCGGTCGCCGACAGGCCCGGCCGCAACTCGGCGGTAGGATTGTCCAGCGTGACCACGACCTTAAAATCCTTGGCCTCTTCTGTGCCGGTCGTGCTTTGGCTGGTGGAGACGCCGGTGGATCGCAACAACGCCTGAACGCCAACTTCAGTGACATGGCCCTTGAAAGACTTGCCGGGAAGTGCATCGACGGTCACATCCGCCGGCTGACCGATTTTGATGCCAGTGATGTCGGTCTCGTCGACCTTGACCTCGGCCGTGACGACGGACATGTTGGCGAGGGTCATCAGTGTACTGCCCTGGGCGTTTTGGATGCCCTCCACGACAGTTTCACCTTCGCGCACCGGCAAGTTGGTGACGATGCCGTCGAAGGGCGCGATGCTGATGGACCTGTTGTATTGATCGACATCGCCCAGCAGTGTCTGTTGCGCGCTGGTCAGCTTGTCGCGGGCTGAAGCGGTCTGAGCATTGGCCTGCACCAGCGAAGCCTGGTCCTGAGCCAGGGTGGCGACGGCGATATCGTAGGCTGCCTTATCGGCGTCGTAATCCTTTTTGGAGATCAGGGCTTCTTTATAAAGTTCCTGTCCTCGCTTGTAATCGAGTTGCTTCTGCTCCAGGTCTGCCTTGGCGTGTTCCACGTTCGCTTTCGCGACTTCCTGGGCAGCGACGTCGGCGGCGATATCCCTTTGCGCACCACTGATGGCGGCCTTCTGCGCACCTACGGCAGACTCCTGCGGAACATTTTCAATGACCGCCAGAACCTCGCCTTTTTTAACATGGTCGCCCTCTTTGACATAGAGGTGGGTAATGGGGCCCATAGCCGTGGCGCCAATGTTGACATAATCCTCGTGATTCGGTTGGATTTCGCCGGTGCCGCTGACGATGCTGGAGAGATTCGTTCGTGTCACCTTAGCAGTCAGCACTTTCTGCGCATCGGCGTCGCTGCGATAGACGGTTAGAGCAACCAGGGCAGCACAGCCGATCAGGACCACGAGCACAATCGCAATCATTTTTTTGTTGATCTTCATTCGGCAATCTCTTCCATCGATGGTGGAATCACGCAGAAGGTCAGTGGCATCTTCCGACGCGTCCTTTTTCTATATGTACGATGATGCGCTGATAAAGTTCCATTCTTCGATTTTGGCCTGGGAGTTGCGATCCAGGACTGAGCACGTTGGAACAATCGCTGTGCAAACTTGACCAGCGGATTTCGCGTTCCCTATCGGTGAACTCAGTTGCCTTCTGCCGCTTGAAAGTGTGATATCAAAACCATACAATCAGAATACAGAAATTGAGGTCCAGACATGTCCCGGATACGCTTTATTATCGCCCTTGCAATCCTGGTTGTTTTCTGGGGATATCCGGCCAGCCAAGTACATGCTCAAGCGGCCCAGGCGCAAGACACGTCCCTGAATACTTCCGACACGGCCACCCAGCAGCCCAATCCGCTGAAGAGAAAGCTGAGCGATAAGGAAATTCGCGAGCAGCAGAAAGAGCTGCGCCAGGAATTAAAGGGTCCATACAAGAAGTGGCTAGATCAAGATGTTCGCTGGATTATTACAGACCAGGAGCGGAATGCGTTTCTGTCTCTTTCCAACGACGAAGAGCGGGACGCGTTTATTGAGCAGTTCTGGCGGCGTCGCAATCCCGACCCAGAATCCCCGGATAACAGCTATCGCGAAGAGGTCTATCGGCGCATCGCTTATGCCAACGAACACTTTGCAGCCGGTAAACCGGGCTGGATGACAGACCGTGGGCACATGTACATTGCCTGGGGACCGCCGGACAGCATTGACGCGCATCCTGCCGGTGGACCGTACAACCGCCCCATGTCTGAAGGCGGCGGACAGACGGAGACCTACCCATTCGAAACATGGAACTATCGCCATCTGGATGGAGTGGGCGAAAACATTGATATTGAATTCGTCGATCCGTGCATGTGCGGCGACTACCACATGACCATCAACCGCGCTGAGAAAGACGCGCTGCTGCACGTTCCTGGGGGTGGTCCAACACTGGATGAAGAGATGGGCCGATCCTCCAAAAAGGATCGCTTCAACGGCGGCCTGGAGCAGCTCGGTAAAGGGCCTATGTCCTCCATGGAAGGTTCAAAGGAATTTGACCGGTTGGAGCAATACGCCAAGCTGGAAGCTGCGCCGACTATCGAGTTCAAAGACCTTGATGAATTCATGACCAGCCACAAGGTGCTGACGGGACCGTTCTTCCCCTTTGATGTCAGGACGGATTTTGTTCGCGTCACCGACGACACCGTGCTGGTTCCGATTACGCTGCAGATTCGCAATCGCGACATTACCTATAAAACGACCGATGGAGTGGCCAAGGGAGTTGTCAACGTGCTGGGGCGCGTCTCGACCATTACCGGGCGAATTGCACAGACGTTTGAAGAGACAGTGGAAGTCGACGAACCGTCGGAATTGTTACCGAAGACGCTCAACAGCAAGTCAGTCTACTGGAAGGCCCTGCCGCTGCGTCCGGGACGCTATCGTCTGGACGTCGTGATCAAGGACGTGAACAATCCGGATCACATCGGGACTTACGCACGCTCATTCATCGTGCCGGAGTATGACGACGACAAGCTGGCCGCATCTTCGCTGATCTTGGCGGACAAGATGCAGCAGGTTCCAGCCAAGGACATTGGGACCGGGCAATTCGTGATTGGAAACACCTTCATTCGTCCTCGCGTGAGTGCGACTTCGACTCAGCCGGTAAGCTTTAATCGGGATCAGAGCCTGGACTTCTGGATGCAGGTGTACAATTTGAAAATTAATCCAAAGACCAAGCAAAATGAGGCTACGGTTCATTACCAGGTGGTCAACCTTGGCACTCATCAAACCTTGTTTGAAACCACGGAGTCGGCCAATAAGCTGAATCCCAACTCCGACCAAGTGACGCTGGAGAAATCCATGCCCCTGGCGAGTCTGCAACCAGGAAAATACGAAATCACCATAAGTGTGAATGATGGAGTATCGAAGCAGCAACTGGCGCAATCCGCACCCTTTGAGGTCACGCAATAGAATGGCCTGCGTCTAAAACGCAGGCATATTTGATCTCGTGCGTGGAAGGTACGTTTCCCCAACGACCATGCCGCGGCAGAGAGGGCAACCTCGAGTGAGTAGCTGAACGATCGGTGATTCGATCCGCGTCTCAATTCGTATTGGCAGCAATGTTGTCGTTAGCCGTCCCCGCGCTTGCCGCGGCGCCGGCTAGCGTCAGCGGCGTTGTCCAGGATTCCAATCGCGCACCGTTGATGGGGGTTGTGGTCGAGCTGTTTAGTTCTGTCGAAGCCTTTCCTCTACTGACTGCCTTTACCGATATTCATGGACATTATCAGTTCTCCGACCTGGCTCCGGGCCGGTACAGCATTCGAGTGCTGCAGGCATATTCTGTGCCGGCACATCGGAAGAATATCCAGGTTGGAATCGGCACCCATGCCATCGTCAATCTGAGCTTAATGTCGCTGGTGGATGTATCGCAGTGGTTTCCGGCCGTTCCGCGCAGCGTCGACGACTCGCCGGACGACTGGAAGTGGCTGCTGCGCTCTGGCGTGAATCGGCCGATCCTGCGCTGGACGGATCAATCGAATGCGGATCAAGCCAATGAGCAGCCGACTGCGGATTCGCGAGTCATGCAGGGTCCGAATGGCGAGCAAGCTGACAGCGATGATACGGCGGATGAACCGGATGCAGCCCATCCGATTCGCGTTCGCGCCGCGTTGACGGCCGGCTCTTCGGAGTTTGGCGAAGGCGGATTTCGTCAGGAAGCGTTCTTCCGAATGCGGGAAGGTAATTCCGGCGACGCTGTGGTGCATATGCAAACCTCGACCAGTGGCGAGGGGTTTATCGCCGCCGGCATGGAAAGAAATCCGCTGCCGGGCGATACCACGCGGGCGGTCGCTTCATTCCGCACCTTGCCGATGGACTTTGGAAGCGGTCTGGGTCGGCTGCAGATTTTCCAGGTGCGTGGCGGCGAACAACTGGCTCTGAGTGACGCGGTGGTGGCGCAATTCGGCGCTGAAACAGAGGCCGTGCAAGCGGGACAAAGCGCGACCGCGGCGTTGCCATTTATGGCGGTCCATTTGCAGGAAGCAGGCAATGAAGTCACCTACAGCCTGGCGACGGCAACAGATTTGCAGGGATTGACGGATCTTGCTTCCTCGGGTGCGGTGCCGGCCATGGCAATGCAGGACGGCAACATTCGACTGACGCATTCGCTGCATCAGGAATTTTCAATTCAGCGGAAAATGGCCGGAGTCCAATTGGAAGCGGCCTATTTTTATGACCATTTTGTCGATCCCATTTTGAATGGCTACGGCGACGCGAGTGCGGCGGAGTTTTCATCTGGAGATGTTTTGCTGGACCCCGTCACAGGTGCGTTTCGTTCCGTTGGCCCCAACTATTCCGGTGGCGGATTCCGCGTATTTGCTGCGCGGCAGTTGAAAGGAAATCTTTGGACGGCTGTCGAATACGCGGAGGGACCGGCGATTCAATTGCCGACCACGAGCTTCACCGGACAAAATACTTTTGCCGACGCATTGTCGGAGGTCGCGCCGACGCGCACGCAGTCGGTGCTGGTTAGTCTCCGCGGCCGAATCCGCGGCACTTCAGGGACGACGTGGAATGCGGGTTATCGCTGGCAGCCGGAACAAACGATCACTGCTGTCGATCCGTTCAACGCTGGAATGAATGCACCGTATCTCAGCGTGATGCTGCGGCAGCCGCTGGGCTCAGGGAATTCCTCACCGGATCGACTGGAGTTGGAAGTTGTGATGCAGAATATTCTGGCGCAAGGCTATCGACCGATTTTCTTTGTCGATGGCCAGACGTTATATTTTGCGCAGGCACCGCGACTGGTGACCGGAGGCCTGGCGTTTTCTTTTTAAGGCGGTGCGCAGGCTGCATAAAGCGCGGCGCGATTGTGATATTCTTGCGTTGAAAGCCGATGCGATCTGGCCTAGCAGCCTGGATCGCCGCCGCACGGTTACCCTTCCAGGACGCGTAGCTCAACTGGCAGAGCATTCGACTCTTAATCGACAGGTTGAAGGTTCGATTCCTTCCGCGTCCACCAAAGTTATCCATTCGGAAAATAAAACGTTGCTGCCTATTGTTCCGTTCCAAGGCCGGCTGTGATCATGGGAAGACCGGTGGCGGGCCAGTGGCTGACTTGGGCGTCGACATTGGTCGCGAGGGCGCTGTCGGCGTTGATAATCGGGGCGACATCGACATTCCAGCCATCCAGCACCACTAATGGCGTGTCGCCTTTCAGATCGGCTTGAGACGCGTCGATGGTCACGGTGCGGCTTTCGCCGGGAGCAAGAGAGATGTAGTTGTCGGAGTAGAACGCCGGCAGCACTCTCTTGCCGGAACTTTTCCGTCGCAGTTGCAGGTGCGCCATCAGCGCCATCGTGTCGCCCGGATTGGTGAGCGTAACGTCCAGCAGCATGCGACCATTCGCATCGTGGCGCGTCACAGTCCCAGTCAGATGCATCACCGGCAGCTGATCGAGCGGGGTTAGATCTTCGCCGTTCGCGGGGTTGGGCTTCCAGTAGAGATTTCTTGATAGCACAGTACCGTCGGAGTCGCGTAACTGCAGTCGGACGAAGTACACGCCCGAAAGGTCTTTGGGGAGCGGAACCGCTCCCAGATTGATCGCTGCATCGGCTGGCCCGCTGACCGGATAATCACGCTCCAGCGCTGACTTTCCATCCAG
Source organism: Acidobacteriota bacterium (assembly GCA_021778815.1). Lineage (GTDB taxonomy): Bacteria > Acidobacteriota > Terriglobia > Terriglobales > Acidobacteriaceae > JAKAAZ01. The sequence goes on from JAJYBW010000007.1 coordinate 13,347, forward strand.
GTTCAAAATCGACAGGTGCGCCGTGGCTCCGGAGATAGAGTGCGGCTGATTGTTGATGACCTGCAGCGTCCCATTGGATTCATTCATCTGGACATGCACCATCTCCGACGCCGACTCCACTGCGAATAGCGAGGCGTTTGGTTCCAGGTCATAGTCGTACAGTTGCCACACGAAACTCGGATGCGCCGGGTTGCTCATCCAGGTGATGACACCGGTGTCTGGATGAAACAGCATGGCGTTGCGCCCCTCATACATGGCGCGGAAGGCCTCGTAGTTCATCATTTGCGCCTTGCGGACAAAGTCGGCGAGATTCACTACGCGACCATACCGCCCTGCCAGCACGTATGGGTAGGTATCGCCGTGCTGCGCTCCCTTGGCCAGGTCATGCTGCGCCCAGTCGTCGTTGATGATCTCCCAATCCTTCTGCGGCATCATGGCATGAATGGATTCAAGCGTGGGCACCGACACGCTGCCGGTTTCTGTTTTGAAGGGCGCATCGTATACATAGAAGGCGCTGGGTTCGCGCCAATAGTACGGACCATGCGACACGACTCCGCGGCCTGCGGTGGAGCTGGGTTGGTATAAGCGCACGGGGTCGAGCTCTGGAATCATCTTGTCCAGAACGCTGGCGATTTCTGGCGGGGGGTAGCCTTCATTCCTTGCACACCACAACGCGATGGAAGGATGATTGCGGACCTGAAGGACCTTGTCCTTCACATTCGCGAGATAGGTGGGCAGGTCGTCTGGATTGGGCCCATCGCTTGGATTAGGCTGGAAAAATTCATCCCAGATGAGAATGCCGTACTTGTCGCAGAGTCTATAGAAGTCTTCGCCGGTGCTTTGGCCAACCCAGTTGCGAATCATGTTCATGTGCGCCATCTGGTGCAGGTGAATTTCCGCGTCGAGGCGGGCGCGGGGAATTCGCTTCATGGCTTCATCCAGGCCCCAGTCGCCGCCGCGGATGAACACCGGCACGCCATTCACGGAGATGGTGAGATTGTCTGAGCCGGGCATTTCATAGGTAATCTTGCGAATCCCAAATGTTGTGTCATGCGCGTCAGAGTCTTTTCCGCGCTGCACGAAATGCAGATGCAACGTGTAGAGATTCTGCGGGCCGTATCCGTTCGGCCACCACAGTTTTGGATTCGCTACACGGAGGACTGGACTGGTCTTCGGATCGAAGACGATGAGTTGCGCACTGTGGGGCGCCAGCGTTACCTTCCGGGAAAACTTCACGTCGCCGAAGCTGCCTTCGAGAAGTCCACTCTGCTGCTTCTCGGAGGTATTCTCGACGGTCGTTTTCACGGATACATCGGCGGTGTCGATGCGCGGCAGTGGGAGATCGGTGGTGATGTACGGATTCTCGATGAGCACAGGTCCAGACGCGGACAGCCATACCTTCTGCCACAGGCCGGTGTCGCGATCTGCCACGGCCGGCAGCCAATCCCATCCGATGGTCGACAGAAACGTGGGACCATCAATCGCGGTGATGCCGCCGTTTTGGCCCACTCCATTCGCGATGGTGTGCTGGTGTGGAATGCCAGGATGCGGTTGCGGAAACACCTGCACCGCGAGGATGGCCGTCTTGCCTGCCTTGACCAGCTGGGTGATATCGAATCGTCCGCGGATGAATGCACCCTGAATCGTGCCGACGTGGTTTCCATTCACCCAGACTTCCGATCGGAAATTTGCTCCATCAAAATTGAGGGCCACCTGGCGGTGCGCATATTTCTTGGGCACGAAGAATGTTGTGCGATACCAGTAGGAAGTCTTATTGAGGCTCTCCGGGATTGGACGGCTATTCTCGCCGTAGAGCGGCTCCGGATACACCCCATCGTTGACCATGCTGGTCAGCACGGTGCCCGGTACGGTCGCCGCCAGCCAGCTTCGGGATTGGTAGGTCTCGGACGAAATTGTGGCGCCGGTATCAGAAACTTTGGCGGCATCCTGCAGTTGCCATCCCGAGCTTAGCTCGACAGGCGCTGGAAGAGCCATCTGTCCATACATCGACATTGTTCCAAGAAGAGTGGCAACAACCTCGACGATCCACCGGGCAGACAATTTTCTATATGCGGACATGATTCCTCGCTGTACTGCTGTCAAGAGTAAACTCTCGCGAGATCCGAAGGGAATACTGCATGGAGACGGCGCCGCAACGCATGCGTTGATCGACGCTACCTTAGGGGACCGCGGCAGATCATTGTAGCGACGTAGGCCGCGCCGAAACCGTTGTCGATATTGACGACGGTGACATTGGGAGAACAAGAGTTCAGCATTCCCAGCAGAGCCGCCAATCCATGAAAGGAAGCGCCGTAGCCGATACTGGTGGGAACTGCGATCACAGGAACGCTGACCAGTCCTCCCAGCACGCTGGGCAAAGCGCCTTCCATTCCGGCGCAGACAATCACCACGCGCGCCTGCTGCACGGCTTCGCGCTGAGACAGCAGTCGATGCAGACCGGCGACGCCGACATCGTAGAATCTGTCGACATTGCCGCCGAAAATATCGATGGTCACAGCGGCTTCTTCTGCCACGGGAATATCGCTGGTGCCGGCACACACGACGGCGATGCGCGGCTGATTCGGGTCTGAGGTCTTTTCTTTTTGGCGGAGCGCAATGGCGCGCGCGACTGGAAAATGTTTTGCCGCGGGTACGCGCTGCTGTACTGCAGCGAAGGTAGAGGCTTCGGCGCGGGTGGCGAGGACATCTACGCCACTGGCTGCAATGCGCGCGAAAATTTCAGCCACTTGCTCGGGCGTTTTCCCGGAGGCGAGGATGACCTCAGGTAAACCCGTACGAAGAGACCGGTGATGATCCACCTTGGCAAAGCCGATGTCCTCAAACGGAAGGCCGGCGAGTTTTGCCGAGGCGTCCTTCGGCGACACCGCCCCTTTTTTGACCTCTTCGAGAAGGCGCAGCAGCGTATCTTGATTCATGGTCGTTTGCTCTTCCTCAGTTATGGATGGGGCGTAGTTTGGTAGATCGCGAGTGCGGACTGCATGACCATCTTGAGCGGGACTGAATGTTGCTCTGCGCAACGGCGGCAATCTTCATACTCTGGGGCTGCGTTCACTTCGACGCCATTCAGTAGGCCGATTTTTATTTTGATTTCGCCCCACTGGGTCTGCACGTTGACGAATTTGCGATCGAGACAGGCGCGGCGTTCTTCGCGGATACGCACCCCGAGCGTGCTGGTCTCGCGAAACAAAAGTTGCTGCAGTGGCTCGACGTGCGCGCGGTCGCACAAAATTGTAATCAGCGTCGCCAGCCTGTTTTTCTTCATGTGCACTGACGAGCACATCACGTCGAGAGCTCCAGCCTGCAGCGCACGCTCTGTGAAGTCGCCCAGGATTTGGGGGTTCAGGTCGTCCACAGCGGTTTCCATCACGATAACGGTATCTCCAGGGATCGAAGAGATATTGTCGGTCTCGCCGAGACTGACGCGCACAACGTTCGGAAAGCGTTTCGGATTGCGCGAGCCGGCTCCGTAGCCGATTTTGTCGACGCGCATCGCTGGCGCCGGGCCGAAGGTGCAATTGAGCGCGCGAACCAGCGCGGCGCCGGTGGGCGTGACCAACTCCATCTGGATGCCGGAGGAATAGGTGGGCACTCCCTGCAACAAATCCATGGTTGCAGGCGCGGGAACAGGGAAGGTGCCATGGGCGCATTCCACCGTGCCTCCGCCAACATTTAATGGCGAGCAGATCCATGCGTCAAGGTTGAGAGCGTGCGCACCGGCGGCGCCAGCTACGATGTCCACAATGGAATCAATAGCGCCGACTTCGTGGAAATGGATAGTCTCAATGGGAACGTTGTGAATTTTGGATTCCGATTCGCCTAGTAACTCAAAAGCGCGGATGGCTGTCGCCTTTGCCGGCGTTGCGATGGGAGAGTTTTCAATCAGTTTTCGAATGACGCTGAGGGATCGACCGTGATGATGGTGTTCGTGGTGGGAATGATGATGCGTGTGTGTGGAGTTCGCTGCGGCTTCCGCGCTGGTGCCATCGACGATCACGCGCACTTTGCTGGCGTTGATTCCGCTGCGATCTACTTTTTTGATTTCAAGAGTTGCGCCGACATTCAGAGAGGCTACAGCTTCGTGAAGTAATTTTGGATCGACGCCGGCATCGACGAGCGCACCCAGAAACATGTCGCCGCTAATTCCGGCAAAGCATTCAAGATAAGCAATTCGCATAAGGTTCAAAGGTCCGAGGTTGCCGCCGGTGCAGAACGCTCCACAGCAGATGCGACAAGTCTATTGCAGGTTGACGGAACGAATGGCCTCCACTGGAAGGATGGCATTCATGGAGCCGGAGCGATAGCCCTCGCAATCCAGCGTGACATATTTAAAGCCCAGGGCGCGAAAGGCAGACGTCACGCGATCCATGGTTTCCATGTTGAGCGCGCGCGGCATTTCTTCGCGGGCAATTTCAATGCGTACCATCTCGCCGTGATGCCGCACGCGGAATTGCCGAAATCCCATCTGATGTAAGAACGCTTCGCCGTCCTCCACCTGCTGCAGTACTTCCCGGGTGACTGGGCGCCCATATTCAACACGCGAAGAGAGACAGGCTGAAGCCGGCTTGTCCCAGATGCGCAAGCCAGCTTGCATTGCGAGTGTGCGGATATCCTGCTTCGTGAGGCCAGCCTCCGCCAACGGAGCCAGCACGCCGTGCTCAGTTGCCGCTTGCTGGCCGGGACGGTATTCGCCGCGATCATCGACGTTCATGCCGTACGCCAAGTGCTGAAATCTGGAGCCTCGATGGGCTTTTTCCATGACTGAAAAAAGTTCATCTTTGCAATGAAAGCAGCGAGTCGCATCATTCTTCACATATTCGGGATCTTCCAGTTCCGCAGTCGCCAGAACCTGGATTGGAACGGAATGTTCTTCGGCAAAACGAAGGGCATCCGCAAAGTGCGCCCGCGACAGGCTGGCGGAGTCGGCGAGAACGGCCAGCATGGCGTCGCCCAGAACGCGATGAGCCACATACGCCAGATAGGCAGAGTCAATTCCGCCGGAGTAGGCGACCAGCACGCTGCCCAACTGTCGGAGGCGATCTTCGAGGTTCGATTGTTTCTGCGCTAGTTCCATTGCTGTTTCAAACTCGCTTGCAATATCCGATCTAGACGTCGTTCCCACGATGAAAAATCGGCTGTACGCCGGATGCTTTGCCCAGCAGCGCCTGCTCTTCTTGAGAAGAGAGAGGTTGATAGTTTTGCGCGACATCCATGGCCAGGCGGAAGTAGGCTTCTTCGCCGGGAGGGATGGCGGCGGTGATGGAGTGGCCTAAGGTGAATCGCAGGCCCAGCGAAGCCTCGTGAGGAAAATTCGCAGGCTCGTACCAGCATTTTGAATTTGGATGATCTTTCTTCTCCGACGCCGGCCAGACTGTCTTCGCCATGCTTTTGATGGCCAGCATGCCCACGCCTTTTTCCTGCGCCTTCTGGATGACCTGCGGACCGAAATTCGCCTGCGACACCAGTACCCAGTTGATGGGGAAGAGGACTGTGTCAAATGGATATCTGTCCATTGCGGCAACGGCCGTTTCGACCGAATGCGCTGAGAAACCGATGAAGCGAACTTTTCCTTCCTTGCGCGCCGCCTCAAAGGTTTCCATGGCGCCGCCGGGTCCCAGGATCTGGTCCAATTCCGTCATCTTGGTGAGGGCGTGAAACTGGTAGAGATCGACATGATCTGTCTTCAGCTGTTGCAGTGAATCCTCGAGAGCCGCTCTTGCACCCGCCTTGTCTCGCTTGCCTGTCTTGCAAGCGAGAAAGCTTTTTTCGCGATAGGGAGCCAGCGCCGGGCCGAGCAACTGCTGTGCGTCACCATAACTGGGGGCAACGTCAAAATAGTTGATGCCGCGATCGACCGCTTCGGCAACAATGTTTTTGGAAGCCGAAGGCGTGCTGTTCATCACCACAATGCCGCCCATGCCGATGATGGAAAGATGCACGTCTGTTTTGCCGAGACGCCTGCGGGCAATCGGGTCCAGGTTTTTCGGGGTGTCGGATGCGGCCCACGAAGGAGAAAGGTTTCCGCTGGTGGCGGCGATGGCGGCGAATGTTCCTTGCTTGATGAAGTCTCGACGTTCCATGGTGCTCCTCCTAGGGTGGATTCGACCAAAGCGCAGGACGCGCAAGAATATGATGCCATTGTCTCACGTGGAGAAGCGCGGCGGCGCGGCCAGGATTTCAGCATAGTCTGTATCAGGCAGCATTTCTACACGGTACGAACTGGGGCAACATTGAGATAAAAAATATGATGCAGGAATTTTCTCGACGTACCGACTGGAACCTGGCAAAAACCGCCTATGCAGCGGCGCTGGAACGATTGCGCGCGGACGGTAGGGCGATGTTCGACCTGACCGCATCGAATCCGACGACGTGCGAATTTCAATATGATCGCGCTGGGATTCTTGGCCAGTTGAGTCGCCCGGAATGTCTGGAATATGAACCTGATCCGCGCGGATTGCCGCTGGCTCGTGCCGCTGTCGTCAAATACTATGCCGAGGCTGCGGCGACCCAGATTTCGCCCGGGCAGATCTTCCTGACGACCAGCACCAGCGAGGCTTACAGCTACCTGTTTCGACTCCATTGCGATCCGGGGTCGGAAATCCTGATCGCGCGACCCAGCTATCCCTTGTTCGACTTTCTGGCGGACCTGGATGATGTGCGGCTGGTGTCGTATCCGCTGTTTTACGACCACGGATGGCACATCGATCGCGCGGCTCTGGCGGAACGTATCACATCCAAGACCCGCGCCGTTGTGGTGGTCCATCCGAATAATCCAACTGGACATTTCACTTCGCCGGCGGAACGAGAGTGGCTGGAGGGCATTTGCGACGAGCATGGGCTGGTGCTGATTGTCGACGAAGTGTTTCTGGATTACGCGCTGGATACGGCGGACGCACGCGAGAATGCGCATGCAAGTTTTTCAACGGGCGAACATCCGGTGCTGACATACGTGCTCAGCGGGTTGAGCAAGGTGGCTGGATTGCCGCAGATGAAGGCAGCCTGGATCGCCGCGTTTGGGCCTGAGTTGTTGCTGGAGGCTGCTACGGCCCGGTTGGAAATAATTGCCGATACATTTCTTTCAATGAATGCGCCAGTACAGCATGCCATGCCATATCTGCTGGCGAATCGCAGCAGCGTGCAGCAGCAGATTCGGCGGCGGGTCAGAGAAAATCTGGAGGAATTCGATCGTCGTCTAGGCGGGTCGCCTGCGGTATCACGGCTTCTAGTTGAGGGAGGATGGTACACAGTTTTGCGAGTGCCGGCCCTGATGAGCGGAGATGCGTTGGCGATTCGCCTCATGGAGCAGGAGCGCGTTGTCGTGCATCCGGGACACTTTTACGGATTCGATGGGGATGGGTGGATTGTTCTGAGCCTGCTGCCGCCGCTGCCTGAGTTTGCCGAAGGAGTCACGCGACTGCTTGGTTCGATTGCATAAGCGAAAGGCTGCGCGGTGACGTAACCGCACGCTCTACGAGTTGATCAGGAATGGGTTGGTTTCCCTTTCCTCGCCGATGGTTGTCGAAGGTCCATGGCCGGGAATGACTCGGGTGGCATCCGGTAACGGCAGGAGCCGCTCTTTCAAGGAATGCAGGATCTTGCGGAGGTCGCCGCCCGGAAGATCTGTGCGGCCAATCGAGCCGGCAAACAAGGTATCGCCTGCCAGCAGGAGTTTCAGCCGGGGCACGTAGAGGCAGATGCTGCCTTCGGTGTGGCCGGGTGTGTGCAGCACCTGTGCCGGTTCGCCGGCAATCGTGAGGGGCAGCAGATCGGAGGCGTCGACATCCGGGGCGGAGACTTCCGGCACAGGAACTCCCAGCCATCCCGCCTGCATATCCATCATTTTCAATAGGGGCAGATCGTGCTGATTCATGTAGATGGGGGCGCCAGTCAGACGTTTTAGCTGGACCGCGCCGCCGACGTGGTCAATATGGGCATGGGTAACAATAATTTGTTCCACCGTCAGGTGGTGCTGCTTCAAGACGGCTAGAATCCGGTCGATATTCGCGCCGGGATCGATGACCGTCGCTCGCAGAGTCGTCTCGTCCGCGAGAATGCTGCAGTTGCAGGCGAGGGGGCCGACGGGAAACATCTCGTGGATCATAGTCGAAAGAGCAGTGACGAGTGACGGGCGAACCTGGAATGGGGTTCCGCGCCAGGAAGCACGGTCATGGCTGCAGATTTCACTCCTGGATTCTTGTGGCTCGATCCAGCTACTTACTGTGCGGGGTGCTCTGCGCCGGCGCCGACTGGATTCCCTGCAAAACGGAGTGGCCAGTACTGTGACGCGCGACCAATACCGTCAACGAGATGGAGGTAATCGCGAAGATAATCGCAGCCCAAGTGGTCACCTTGGTGAGAATATTGACGGTTCCGCGGGGGCCAAAGGCGGTCTGCGAGCCCTGGCCGCCAAAGGCGCCAGCCAGATCCGCGCCCTTGCCCGGTTGCAGCAGGATAATCCCGATGAGAACAAAACAAACGACGACGTGAAGGACGGTAAACAGATAAATCATTGGGTCACTTTCAAAAAGAAGACTGTGTGCGCAATGGCGACAAGATGCCTGGTTCTTGGTGCGGAAGGGGGGACTTGAACCCCCATGCCTTTCGGCGCCACCCCCTCAAGATGGTGTGTCTGCCATTTCACCACTTCCGCGGAATGCGCTAAGACCAACTATACCATCTGGGCTGGCAAATTCGCTGCAGATCCGGAGCTGTCGCGGGCGTGGGTGGGGGTTGAATTTTTGATGCATCCATCCTTGTGGACAGGGGCCTAGGCGCGGGACGAACAGGACAACAGCAATGCGGTTGGCACCATCTGAATACGGAGAGGTGACACGATCTTGTCCAACAATGACAATGCAATTCGCACCATCCGGTCAGTGATTCAGGTACTTCATGATGGTCAACGGGGAATGGCGGCCATTGGCTCTGAACTGAAGGACGAGACCGCCAAACATTACTTTCTGCAGGAGACGCAGTTGCGGGCTGAGTACGCGGCGGAGTTGGAGAACGAACTTCATCGGCTGGGAGTGCATGATGTGAAGGAGGGTGGCACGGCTGCAGGTACGGTTCAGCGCGTGTGGGCCGACCTGAAGGCGCAACTGGGCGGTGGCGACCACACGCTGTTGAAGACCGCGGAGGAGGGAGAGGACGAAGCGAAGGAGAAATATGCGGAAGCCTTGAACGAAACGCTTCCTGGGAATATCGCGGAACTGTTACGCGAGCAGCAGGCGCACATTCTTGAAGCGCACGACAAAATCCGTAATCTTCGCGATGGCGTCGCCGCTTGATATTGCGTCGCACGCAAGGTTCCACGGTCAAAGCCTCCTGTCCCTGGTGTCTAGAGTTTGAACGATGATGCTTGAACATAGACGCCAGGATTGAATGATGAGCGGCCCGGGCAGAGTTCGCATTGGGATTTCGGGATGGACTTACCCGCCCTGGCGTGCGGTATTTTTCCCGAAAAAGTTATCTCAAAAACGCGAACTTGAATACGCCGCAAGCGTTTTTCGAACCATTGAAATTAATGGAACGTTTTACTCGTTGCAGCGGCCGTCCAGTTACCAATCGTGGGCTGAACGGACCCCAGAAGACTTCATATTTTCCGTCAAGGCGCCTCGAT
>JAJYBW010000285.1 GCA_021778815.1 Acidobacteriota bacterium
CTGGCTCGCACGCCGTACGAGACGGTGGGAATGGATAACGGACAATATGGCTTTTGGTTCGGCGCGAAGTTTGGACAGAAAGCGGGTATGTGGGTGATCGATCCGCTGGGAAGCGGGCTCAAAGGCGCTCCAATTTCCGACACTGCACGAACGGAACTGGTTCGCTGGCTGAAAGGAACGCCGCTGCCGGGAGATAAATTTGTTCCGCCGCAGGTGGAGGGCGACGCGACATCACGCTATCTGGATTCCATCACGCTGGAACAGCATTTGATGAAGCGCTTCGGTCTGAGTCAGGAGACGGTGCGAACTTTTCTCTCACCGGTAGAAGGTGGCGCGGCGGGGCTGGGCGCGGATGCGGTGTCGGCGTACAGCGATTACGCCTTCGAAATGCTGCACCCTTTGGCGGACAAAAACGGTGAGACCGATCAAATGTTTCCCGGAGGCAATACCACCATCGCGCGGTTGATGTTAAAGAGCATGAATCCGGCAGCGATGGACGGTGCGGACTCGGTTGAAGACGTGACGAAGCATACGGTGAATTTTGGAGCGCTCGACACTCCGCAAACACGCGCGCGCGTTCGACTGTCTTCCACCGTGGTTGCCGTGGAGCATGAGGGCGATCCGGCGAAGGCGAAGTTTGTGAACATCACCTACGTGAAGGCGGGAACGTTGTATCGCGTGAAGGCGCGCTCTGCAGTGATGGCAGGCGGCAGCTGGACCACGAAGCACATTGTTCGCGATCTGCCGGAGGCGCAGCGCACTGCGTATGGCCAGTTCTATCGCTCTCCCTGCATGATGGTGAATGTTGCGGTGAGGAACTGGCAGTTCCTGTACAAAATGGGGATCAGCGGATGTCAGTGGTTTGACGGCGTCGGCAACTATATTCAGGTTTGCAAATCATCTCTGACCGGTTTGCAAGATCCCACGGTGGGACCGGACTCGCCGATCGTTCTTTCGCTGAAGGTTCTGTATTCTTACCCGGGCCTTAGCACGCAGGACCAGGGAAACCGAGGCCGCTGGGAAATGTTCAGCACCTCGTTCAGAGATTATGAGCGATTGATTCGCGAGCAGTTCAATGCCATGTTTGGGAAGTATGGGTTCGACGCGCAGAAGGATATTGCGGGGATTATTCTCAATCGCTGGGGTCATGCGTATTTGAGCCCGCAGCCGGGATTCTTTTTTGGGAAAGATGGACAGCCTGCGCCGCGGGAAGTTTTGCGGCGCGCGCCCTTTGGCCGGATTGCGTTCGCGAACACGGATCTTGCTGGAGCCGCAGATCACCGCTTCTCCATCCTGGAAGCGCAGAGAGCGGTAAACCAGCTCCTGGACCAGGTATTGCTGGTATAGAGGCAGAGGATTCTCTGAGTGCTCGTGGGCATTGACGCGATACAGAAGATCGGGGAGTACACTACTCCATAATTCCAGATCGATCTGGAGCTTGAGTTCGCTCGAAATGTTGAGTACGCTGCCCACGATACCGAAAAGGAGACATGATGACAACGCAAAAAGGATGCTTCCGTTCCATCTGGGGAGCGGCGCTGTTGCTTGCGACCGTCGTTCCAATTGCAGCCTATGCCTGCACCCGAGCCGTTTATCTTGGGTCCAAAGATACTGTTATCACGGTTCGCAGCATGGATTGGAAGACTGATCTCGGTTCGAACCTCTGGACATTTCCGCGGGGCATGCATCGCGATGGCGCTGCTGGGCCAAATTCTATCCAATGGACATCGAAGTACGGTAGCGTGGTCGCCAGCGCTTTCGAAGCGGGAACCGCAGATGGCATGAATGAAAAAGGCCTGGTCGCGAACCTGTTATATCTCGCTGAATCCGAATACCCAAAAGCTCCACCGACCGCTAAGAGTCAACCGATGTCGGTTTCAATCTGGACGCAATATGTTCTCGATAACTACGCCACGGTAGACGAGGCCATAAGGGGCGCAGAGACCGGAAAATTCTATGTGCTGCCGGTGCCGAGCCCCGACGGGAATGCCGGCACAGTGCATTTGGCGATCTCGGACCCGACCGGTGATTCCGCCATCTTCGAATACCTTAACGGCAAGTTAGTCATTCATCACAGCAGGGAGTACCAAGTGATGACCAACTCTCCCGTTTTCGATCAGCAGTTGGCGCTGAATGCATACTGGAAGCAGATCGGTGGAACCACCATGCTGCCGGGCACGAATCGAGCCGCCGATCGTTTTGTTCGCGCATCGTTTTACATCAACGCCATCCCCAAAACCGCGGATACTCGCGAAGCCGTTGCCGCTGCTTTTTCGGTGATTCGCAATGTTTCTGTGCCGTTAGGAATCTCCACGCCTGGGCAGCCCAACATCTCTTCCACGATCTGGCGAACGCTTTCAGATCAGAAAAACCGGCGTTACTATTTCGAATCGACGCGCAGCCCAAGCATTTTCTGGGTCGACCTGGCAGATCTAAATTTTGCACAAGGGCAGCCGGTGAAAAAGCTGACGTTGACCGGCGGCAGGATTTATAGCGGTGATGCGGCAGCCAAGTTCGAAAATGCTAAGCCCTTCGCTTTTCTGCCAGTACCGGAAAAGTAGGAGTGCACGGAAAATCTGCTTCCACGCAGATCGATCGACATCCTTTGTTTGCCATACTGCTTCGTCACACGACGCGAAAAAAAGCGGCATGGGGGCGAGGGCCACCATGCCGCGATTGCGTTGTTGCGGATGAAACTATGCGAGGGCTGAGCCTGCTCCTTCAGTGGACAAGCCGAGTTCAGCGAAGGCCTTTTCGGCGACTTCGGCCTTGATGACGCCTTCGCGGGCCAGCTTCGACAGTGTTGACGCGACGATCGACTCCGCATCCACTTCAAAGTGACGACGCAGATGTTCGCGGTTATCGGAGCGGCCAAAGCCGTCGGTGCCCAGCGACACCAGGCGCGACCCAAGCCAGGGGGCCAGGTTGTCCGGCATCGACTTCATGTAATCGCTGGCGGCGACGATAGGACCGGCAGCGCTGCCCAGCGCCGTCACGACATACGGCACCTTCTGCTTCTCGCCGGGATGCAGGCGATTCCAGCGCTCGACCTGCAGCGCGTCTCGCCGCAGCTCGTTGTAGCTGGTCACGCTCCAGACATCAGCGGCGATTTTGTATTTCTCCGCCAAAATCTGCTGGGCGCGAACCGCCTCATTCAAAATGGCGCCGGAGCCGAAGAGCTGCGCCTGCACCTTGCCACTTTCGGCGACTTTGTATTTATAGATGCCGCGCAGAATTCCTTCCTGAATTCCTTCCCCGGAAGGCATCGCGGGCATGACGTAGTTCTCGTTGTACATGGTGAGGTAGTAGAAGCAATCTTCGCCCGCCTCATACATGCGGCGAATTCCATCCTGAATGATGACGGCCATTTCGTAGGCATACGCGGGGTCGTAGGTGCGGCAGGTGGGGATGGTGCCGGCCAGTACGTGCGAGTGACCGTCCTGGTGCTGCAGACCTTCACCGAGCATGGTGGTGCGCCCCGCGGTGCCGCCCATCATAAAGCCTTTGCCGCGCGAGTCGGCGAAGGCCCACGCCATGTCTCCAATACGTTGAAAGCCAAACATCGAGTAATACATGTAGAACGGGATCATCGGAATGCGGTAGTTGGTGTAGGCCGTTCCCGCCGCCGTGAACGAAGCCATCGACCCAGCTTCGGTGATGCCTTCTTCCAGAATCTGCCCGTCGACATTTTCGCGATACGACAGCAGCATATCGGAATCATGGGGCGTGTATTTCTGTCCATCGTGGGCGTAGATGCCAACCTGTTTGATCGCCGACTCCATACCGAAAGTGCGGGCTTCATCCGGCACGATGGGGACGATGAGTTTGCCGATCTTTTCATCCTTCATCAGTCCGCGCAGAATTCCGACAAAGCCGCCGGTGGTGGAAACAGGGCGCCCCTTGGAACCTGCGAGCCATTCGTGGAAGAAGTCCAGCTTGGGCGCGGCGAAATTCAGATTGCGAACTTCGCGCCTGGGAATCGAACCTCCCAGCGCTTCGCGCCGTGCCTTCAAATACTGGATCGCGGGATCGCTGTCCTCAGGACGATAAAAGTCCGCGTGCTTGGCCGCGTCGCCGGGCAATGGAATATCGAAGTGCTTCACGAACTCCGCCAGGCTCTCGTCGGTCAGCTTCTTTTCCGAGTGAGTGGCGTTGCGAGCCTGCGCTGAACCCAGGCCGTAGCCCTTGACGGTTTTTGCCAGAATCACGGTCGGGCTTCCCTTGTGTTCGACGGCGCGCTTGTAGGCGTTATAAATCTTGGCGGGATCGTGGCCGCCGCGATGCAGCTTGAAAAGCTGTTTGTCGGTCTTGTCCTCGACCAGTTTCAGCAGCTCGGGGTACTTGCCCCAGAAATTCTCGCGCAGATATTTGCCGTTCTTGGCTTTGAAGGCCTGATAGTCCCCGTCAACGCACTCTTCCATGCGTTTGAGCAGCAGGCCCTGGTGGTCGCGCGCGAACAACTCATCCCAGTCGGAGCCCCAGATCACCTTGATGACATTCCAACCGGCTCCGCGGAAGGTGGCTTCCAGTTCATCGATGATGCGCTTGTTGCCGCGCACCGGCCCGTCGAGCCGCTGCAGATTGCAGTTGACGACGAAAATCAGGTTGTCCAGCTTTTCCCGCGAGCCCAGCGAAATGGCGCCCAGGGTGTCGACCTCGTCCGTCTCGCCGTCGCCGACAAAGGCCCAGACTTTGCGATCCGTCTTCTCGATGAGGTTGCGATTTTCGAGGTACTTCATAAAGCGCGCCTGATAGATGGCGTTCAGCGGGCCGATGCCCATGGAGACGGTGGGAAACTGCCAGAAGTCCGGCATCAACCAGGGGTGGGGATAGCTGGAAAGGCCGGGGGTGTCGCGTAATTCATGGCGGAAGTTGTGG
>JAJYBW010000286.1 GCA_021778815.1 Acidobacteriota bacterium
AATGCCGAATCGCTACCTGGAAAATCGCTGGGACAAGAAACTAGCCGCAACGTTAACCGAGCCTGAACTTCTGCGCTATCGCTCCAACCTGCTCGGATCTGATTTGCGCATCACCAATTATGGAGGCGGAAACACCAGCGCCAAGGTCTCTCAGCCCGATGCACTGAATGGAAAACCCACGCAAGTGTTGTGGGTCAAAGGCAGTGGGGGCGATCTCGGCACGATTTCCATCCATGGATTCGCAACTCTCTACCTCGACAAATTCTGCGACCTCGCCGAAATCTATCGCGGCGTCGAGCACGAAGACGACATGGTCGCGTTCTATCCGCTGTGCGCGTTTGGCCAGAACACTGTCGCCGCATCAATCGATACTCCTCTTCACGCCTTCCTACCCGCACGGCATATTGACCACTTGCATCCCGATTGGGGAATCGCGCTGGCGGCCGCAGCCAATGGCGAAGAGCGAATGCAGGAATTCAACCGACGTTTCAAACGCCAACTGGTTTGGCTACCCTGGCAACGACCGGGTTTTGAACTCGGCTTGATGCTGAAGCGTGCCGTCGAAGCCAATCCAAACTGCGACGGGATCGTCCTCGGTGGCCACGGATTGTTTTCCTGGGGAGAGACTTCGGAATCCTGCTATCTAAACACCATCGAGCTGATCGATCAGCTGGGCCAGTTTGTGCAGGAGCATGTTGACGCCTGCGGAGATAAACTCTTCGGTGGCCCGCTCTACTCATCGCATCCAGACCATGAGACCGTCGCGGTCGATCTGCTGCCCTTCCTGCGTGGCCGCCTGTCGAATCCTCAGCGAGTGATCGGCAACTATTCCGCGCTTCCTGAAGTGTTGCGATTTGTGAATTCAGAAGAAGCGGAAACGCTGGCTGGCCTCGGAACCAGTTGTCCCGACCATTTCATTCGCACCAAGGTTCGGCCTCTCTTCGTTCCCTGGAACGCGTCCCAGGATGCATCGCAGCTGCGTGCTGCCTTCGACGCGGCCCTAGAAAAATATCGTCAAGATTATGCCGAGTACTATCAAGCGCACGCGTTGCCTGACTCACCGGCAATGCGCCCCGCCAATCCGGCGATCGTGCTGATCCCGGGCATCGGGATGTTCAGTTTCGCCAAGAGTCGCGCCGAAGCGCGCCTCGCGTCTGAGTTTTACGTGAATGCCATTCACGTGATGGAAGGAGCTTCCGCACTGGCGGCTTCGAACGCAAAAAACAAACCCACGAAATATCCGCAAGCGGGGCCAGCAGCGCCGTCATCGGCGTTTGAGAGCTACTCCAACTACGTCGCTCTGCCCATAGGAGAGGCTTTCCGAATCGAATATTGGGCTCTTGAGGAAGCCAAGCTTCGCCGCCAGCCGCCGGAGAAACCTCTCAGCCGCCGTGTCGCCATGATCGTGGGTGGGGGCAGCGGTATCGGCCGCGAGGCGGCGCTTTTGGCTGGAGCCAGCGGTGCGACTGTTGCCGTCGCAGATCGAAATGTTCCTGCTGCCGAGGCGGTTGTCACAGACCTTCGAAAGCGCTATGGTCGCGACGCCGCACATGCCATTGAAATCGACATCACGCAGGAGGCTTCCATCCGGACTGCGCTGCATTCCGTCATTGCACATTGCGGGGGCCTCGATCTCCTGATCAATACGGCTGCTCTTTTCCCAGCCTCGCCGGACAACACGACTTCCCAAACCCAATGGGGAAAGACGCTCGAAATCAATGTCACTGCCAACTATTTTCTCGCCGAGCAAGCGGCGCGCATCTTCCGTGAGCAGGGCCTGGATGCGAGCATCGTGCTCACCAGTTCGGCAAACGCAGTGGTGGCCAAACGCGGCAGCGAAGCCTATGACGTAAGCAAGGCCGCCGTCAGCCACCTGGTCCGCGAGCTGGCCGTCTCGCTTGCGCCCCTGGTTCGCGTCAACGGGATCAGCCCCGCAACTGTCATCCGCGGGTCGACGATGTTTCCGCGCGAGCGTGTCATGACGTCGCTGAAGAAGTACGAAATCAGCTTCAACGCTGAGGCCAGCGATGACGAGCTCCGCAATCTGCTGGCGGAGTTTTATGCACAGCGTACCCTGACGCATCAGCCGATCGATCCGATTGACTGCGCGCGAGCGATCTTGTTCCTTGCAGGCCCGGAAACACGGTGTACCACCGGGCACATTGTTCCTGTCGATGGTGGCCTGACCGAGGCTTTCCTGCGGTGAAACTCCCAGCCGATCGGCGGGCGATCGTTGCCGTTGATTTAGGCGCGCAAAGTTGCCGTGTGTCGCTGCTCCGCTGGCTCCCGGAGGGTCCCAGAATTCAGTTGCTTCATCGCGTAGCAAATGCTCCGATAGCAAACGCGGGACATCTGAAATGGGATCTCGACTTGCTATGCTCTGCTGCGGATGAAGGCATGCGTCGTTGCTCAGCCATCGCGACGGAAGGCATTGCAGCCGTCGGCGTCACCGGGTGGGCGGTGGATTATGTTCGCCTGAACGGCAACTTTGC
Organism: Acidobacteriota bacterium; assembly: GCA_021778815.1. Lineage (GTDB taxonomy): Bacteria > Acidobacteriota > Terriglobia > Terriglobales > Acidobacteriaceae > JAKAAZ01. The sequence goes on from JAJYBW010000286.1 coordinate 2,493, forward strand.
CGCCGCATCCGCAGACTCCGCGCGCCTGACACCGATCGCCGATCCATTTTGCTATCGCGACACACGCACCGGCCCCGCGATGGAATCGCTTCACGCAAAAATTCCAGCCGACCGACTCTACGCGCTAACCGGCATTCAAGTTCTCCCTCTAAATACTCTGTATCAGTTGTATGCGGATGGAATCGCGGGGACCCCAGCCCATTTTCCGTGGCTTAATTTGCCGGAATACCTGCTGTATCGCTGGGGAGCGAAACCGGTTGCGGAATACACTAACGCCACCCACACGTCGATGGTCGCGCTTGGCAAGCAACAGTGGTCGAAGGAAATTTTTGACGCAGCCGGCTTGGACATTTCTGCTGCTCCGGAGATTGTGGCCCCCGGTTCCATCGTTGGTCGCCTGCAGGGGCCGCTGACAGAGTTACCTGCTCTGCGAAACACGATGTTAATCGCGCCTGCCTGCCACGACACGGCGTCGGCTATCGCGGGCATTCACGCGCAAGGCGACGATTGGGCCTACATCAGCTCCGGCACGTGGTCGCTGGTTGGCACCTTGCTGGATCAGCCCTGCGCAGGACCTGAATCCGCACAATTGAACTTTACGAACGAGGGCGGTATTGGGGGAACAATCTGTTTCCTGCGCAATATCAATGGACTATGGCTGCAAGATCAGTGCGTGGAAGCTTGGAAGTCGGACGGCGACCATTGCACCGTCGAGGAATTGATCGAAGACGCCGCGACGCTCCCTTCTCCGCAGACTTCGATTGACGTGGATGACGCGCAATTGATCGCTCCGGGCCGAATGCCCGAGCGCATCGCCATGCAACTGGAGAATGCTGGCATTTCTGCGAAGCCATTTCTTTCCTCGCCTCCGGCTATGATCAATCTGATCCTTCACAGCCTCGCTATACGTTATGCGGCTGTCCTGCATCAGATCGAGGCACTGACGACAAAGAAGTTTCAACGGCTCTATATTGTCGGCGGCGGCAGCCGAAATCTTTTATTGAACCGACTCACGCAACGAGCGACTCAATTGGAACTGGTTTGCGGAGCACACGAAAGCTCCACTCTCGGCAACGTATCCATTCAGCTCGCTGCCTTGGAAAGGCTACACCGTGCAGTTGCGAGCGACTATCCTGGGGACGTGGAACAGCATGGTGTAGACCGCGACGCAGTCTCTCTCTGGGCAGGAGTGCTTGCAGATGCGCAAGCGACGGTGCAATCGACTCCAGAAATCCAATCTTCCCCCGTATAACCGGCGCAGCAGCGCAGATAGAGGAAATCGTCCATGACAACACTTGGCCCATCGGATGCAAGTTCAACGACCATCACTGACCGTCTATCGAAGCAGCTCGATCAATTTGCGATCGAAGTTCCGTCCTGGGGCTTTGCCAACACAGGCACCCGCTTCGGAAAATTTGTCCAGCCCTCAGCCGCGAGCACGCTGGAGGAAAAGTTTGCGGATGCTGCCCAGGTCCATCAACTTTCCGGCGCCAGTCCCAGCATGGCGACGCACGTGTTGTGGGATTTCCCGAATGGTCTGCGCGACGTCGCCAAAGTCCGAGACCTAAGCCGGCATTACGGCATTCGCGCGGGAGCTATTAATCCAAATCTTTTTGAGAGCCAGAATTACAAGTTTGGATCGTTCGGGAATCCTGATCCCGCGATCCGCCAACAGGCGCTCGATCACGTTCTCGAGTCCGTTACCATCGCCCGCGAACTCGACAACGCCGATGTTTCTCTCTGGTTCGCCGACGGGTCCAATTATCCGGGCACACAAAACATACGTCACCGCATCGATTGGTTTCAGGAGGGGCTCTCCAAAACGCACGCAGCCCTCGCACCCGGCCAACGCATGCTGGTCGAGTACAAACCGTTTGAACCAGCCTTCTACCATACAGATATCGCGGACTGGGGCATGGCGCTGCTATTCGCTCGCGCAGCCGGACCGCAAGCCTTCGTGCTGGTCGATACCGGCCACCACTATCAGGCGCAGAACATCGAACAAATCCTGGCATGGCTGCAGCGTGAAAAAATGCTTGGCGGTTTCCACTTCAACGATCGCCGTTACGCGGATGACGATCTTACCCTAGGTTCCATCGATCCGTATCAGGTCTTCCGCTTGTTCCATGAGATTTTGTCGTACCACTCGGAGCACCCGGAAGCGGCTGCGCCCGCCTATGTCATCGACCAGAGTCACAACCTTAAAAATAAATTGGAAGCCATGTTGCAGACCGTGCTGACGGCTCAGGAACTGTATGCCAAAGCCTGCCTGGTCGATCATACTCGGCTCGCAGAACTGCAACGCGAGTGCCGCTTGGTG
>JAJYBW010000287.1 GCA_021778815.1 Acidobacteriota bacterium
GGACAAGATTGAGCGTGGCCCCGATCGCTGCAGCAACAACATTTTCTTCCGCAGCCAGGCTCGAACCAGGGGTGAGAGCATGAAGCGCGGTCAGCGGAAGCGCGGCGGCACTGGTCTTCAAGAAGGTGCGGCGGTTGAACACTGGAACTCCCATCGAATTGCCTGCGAGGGAAGTGTAACTGTCAGAAATCGGTTTGGGCCACTCATCCGGGCACCGACATGCACTCGAACCTGAAAAATTGAAGCCCTCTTGCGAGGGCGATATGGCTGTTGAAGGATTTGGAGGCGCGGGTCGGGATCGAACCGACGCATAAAGGTTTTGCAGACCTCTCCCTTACCACTTGGGTACCGCGCCCTGACGAGCAAAATCAACCATGAATCGCGGCTGCTGGCATGGAAAGGTTGGCAGCGACACGCCGCTGGAGCGGGAGACGGGGGTCGAACCCGCGACTTCGACCTTGGCAAGGTCGCGCTCTACCACTGAGCTACTCCCGCCCTTACTGCATTGAAGTATATCGGGATGCAGCGTATTGGGTCAACGCACCTGTGTCGCGCCGGGGGAAGGGCAAATTGTCCACACCTGCCGCAAAGGCATACCATACAAAATTCGAGGCCGTACAATCCGCGCGAGGCGTTTGGACGTTCGCCGGTGGCTGCGCTCGAGAAAGCGCTGAAATGGAGACATCGATGCATTGCAGCCCAGGAATTTTTACCGGCAGGATTGCGTTGGCAACGGCTCTAGGATTCTTTTCAATGGCCACCGGTTCAGGCCTGGCCGCCAGCGGAGCCCAGCCGAATTTCGGCCCGAACGTTCTGGTCTTTACTCCGACAATGTCCCAGGCAGCGATGCAACAGCAGATCGACAAGGTCTACGCCATCCAGCGGAGAAATGAGTTTGGTCCGCAGCGCAATGCCCTGCTCTTCCTGCCCGGTAAGTACAAGGTGGATGTTCCCATCGGTTTCTACACGGAAGTGATGGGGCTTGGCGCTTCACCCGATGACGTCCTCATCGATGGCAATTTCCATTCGAACGCCAGTGAAGACAATAACAACGCCACCACCACATTCTGGCGCGCGGCAGAAGGTATCGCCGTGACCCCGCCAGCAGGATCGATGCGATGGGCCGTCTCGCAGGCCGCGCCGTTTCGTCGCATGCATGTGCGCGGCAACATCGTGCTGCACCAGTTCAACGGATGGGCCAGCGGTGGGTGGATGTCCGATGACTGGATCGATGGCACCGTCGACGCCGGGCCGCAGCAGCAATGGATTTCGCGCAACACGGAGTGGGGCCAATGGACCGGATCCAACTGGAACATGGTCTTTGTCGGTGTACCGAATCCTCCGGCGGGCGAGTGGCCTTCCCCGCCCTATACAAAGATTGCGCTGACGCCCATCGTTCGCGAGAAACCCTTTCTGCAAGTCGATGCTGCGGGAAACTATAGTGTTCGCGTTCCCTCGTTGCGCAGAAATAGTTCCGGCATTACCTGGCACGGCGGCAGCACACCAGGAAGATCGATTCCACTCGACCATTTCTATATCGCTCGGCCCGGCATCGACACAGCAGGCTCGATCAACGCGCAACTGGAAAAAGGAAAAGACCTGCTGCTGACGCCGGGTATCTATGACCTGATGGATGCCATCCACATAACGCGGCACGATACCGTCGTGCTGGGCATGGGCTTCGCCACGGTGCGGCCCATCAACGGCACGCCAGCCATGACCACCACGGATGCGGATGGAATCGTGATTGCCGGTCTGCTGTTCGATGCCGGCCCGCTTCAATCGCCAGTGCTGCTGGAGGTCGGGCCGGACGGAAGCAAGGCGCGCCACACCAAAAATCCCATCTCCCTGCACGATGTTTTCTTTCGCGTGGGTGGCGCAGGGGTGGGCCGCACGCTGGTCAACCTGAAGATCAACAGCAATGACACGATTCTCGATCACACCTGGATCTGGCGCGCCGATCACGGCTCCGGCGTGGGCTGGGAATTGAACACCAGCAACAATGGGCTGGTGGTGAACGGCAATAACGTCACCGTGTATGGCCTGTTCGTCGAACATCATCAGCAATTCCAGGTGCTGTGGAATGGCAATGGCGGCCGAACCTACTTCTATCAATCAGAAATTCCATACGACCCGCCAAATCAGCCCAGTTACAGGAGCGCGCCCGACACGAAAGGCTGGGCGTCATACAAAGTTGCCGACAGCGTCACCCACCACCAGGCCTGGGGGCTGGGAATTTACAGCGTCTTTGAGCAGCCGGGTGTGGAGTTGACGAGGGCCATCGAAGTTCCCAAGCGGCCAGATGTGAAGTTTCATCACATGATCACCGTGGCGCTCGGCAATCATGGCGCGATTCTCAACGTGATCAACAAGACAGGCGGATCAACCTCGATGCACCCGCGCGTGACGCCGAAGGTGACGACCTACCCCTGATGTACCTAATAGGCGGTTAGACCGCGTTCGCGGAACTCGCTTCCAGCGCCGCGTGGGTCTCGGCGTCAAGAAGTTCGCCATCACGCATGTGCAGAATGCGATCGCCAACCGCAGCCGCTTCCGGATTGTGCGTAATCATCATGACCGTCTGCTTCAACTCTTGATTCGATCGCCGCAGAACCGCCAGCACCGCGTCAGAATTCTTGGAATCAAGATTGCCGGTGGGTTCATCCGCCAGCACAATCGCAGGACGCCCAATCAAAGCTCTCGCGATCGCTACCCGTTGCTGCTCGCCGCCGGACAGCTCCGATGGCCGATGATGCAGGCGTCCGCGAATGCCTAGCAACTCCGTCAAATGATCGAAATAAGCCTTATCGAGCTTCTTGGTGCCAGAGGAAATTTCGTGCGCCAACAGGATGTTATCCATGGCGCTCAACGTTGGCAGCAGATTAAATTTCTGGAAGACGAAGCCAATTTTATGTTTGCGCAGGCGAGTGCGTTCGGCATCGCTCAACGAAGCAAAATCGACACCATCAATCAACAACCGTCCTGTCGAGGGACGAGTCAGGCCGCCGAGAGTGTAGAACAGGGTGGATTTTCCACTGCCGGAAGGCCCGACGATGCTGACAAATTCACCCGCGGCCACGGAGAAAGAAACGGACCGCAGCGCGTGGACTTCTACTTTTCCAGTGCGATAAGTTTTTCCGAGATTCTCGGCGACAATGACAGGCTGCATTCTTCACTATTGTACCGGCTTGGGGGAAAGCGGAGGGCCAGTTGTGGGCCCGCCCGCGTATTCTCTACGCGACAACCTGCTCTCGAATGAGTTGTCGTTCTGCCGCAGGCTGCGGCGCGGTCATCTTTTTAGGACCGCGTTTCCGCACCAGCAGCACTCGAACCCGCTCCAGCAATTCCTGCGGGGAACACGCGCCTTTGGGCAAAAACGCATCTGCGCGTGTGGTGGGATCAAATTGCTTGATGCTGCCGCTGACCAGCACCGCGGGAACCCAGGGCGCAATTTCCTTCAATTGCATAATCAGATCGTTTCCGTTGCAGTGCGGCATCACCAGGTCGGTAATGACCAGATCAACTCGGCCGCCATCGTACAATTCAACGGCCTCTTCGGCGTTCTTCGCCGTTAACACGCGATACCCACGGGTCTCCAGGACAAACTTGCGGACTGACAACGCTTGATCGTTGTCATCCACGCACAAAATCACTTTTTTTGGACGCATTCATTACTCCCTGCAAGCACGACACCGCGCTTCCCCCCACGGGAATCTAGGTGGTTCAGCCGCAGTCCGCTGCAAAAAGACACAGCACTTCCCGCGAGCGCCAGCACCGTTCCTCGCGTACCACGCGAGACGCGGGACTAAAAATGCACCCTATGCGGTTCGGCTGCGAACAGCCGGACTGCGGGGAACGGAAAATCAGACACACTTTTGCCTGCCGCGCCATGTTCCAATCCGCTACCACTCACTCGACGAAAAAAATACGAGCGAATGGATGGTATTCAGCGGAATCTGTCGCGAATGCGCTGGGTTTTCCGTTCCAAGTTCAAGTTGTGTGAATCAAAATAGGCGAAAGAGGTGCGCTTCTGTTTCCATCAACGCTCGCCTAGAGTACGAACCGAACAGGCGCATGTAAATGGCGAAACTTAGGTGAAATTCACACAATTTAAATCTAAGCTTGCACCGCTTGCGCCGACACCCTGAAATGACGCGGCAACCCGCTCACACCGCCTGTTGAAAGCATGTGCATCGCTCTCGGAAAAGCCGCCAGTATGCACCGCAAACTGGGCGGCCGTTCGGGCATCCATCCAGCGAAAAAACGGATGCGGACTTCTGCGGAGCGCGACTGGCTTCGATTGCATCCTAAACTGCACGGGTTTTATTCATGACACCATCGTCCATTCAGGTTCCAACAATCCGATCCAGGAGTCCGCTGCTGGCCGCGCTGCTATCCGCCCTTCTGTGCGGGCTGGGACAGATCTACAGCGGACGCGTTCTGCGCGGCATCGTCCTAATGATTCTCATGTTGATTTTGTGGGCCGTCGGCAGCCTGCTGGGCGTACTCACCTTTGGGCTGGGCATGCTCCCGTTCGCCATTGTGGCAGGCGCCCTGTGGATTTTTGGCGTAGTCGATGCGTATGCGGGCAACCGCTGAATCCATCCAGGCGTCTTCAAGGCTGCGTTTTGTCCAGCGCCGGCTCCCACAACTCAACTCGGTTTCCTTCCGGGTCGATGCGCCAGGCAAAGCGGCCAAATTCGTCGCTCTCCTGACGCAGATCAATCTCCACGCCCGCCTCTTCCAGCTTACGGATCAGCCCGTCCAGGTCGTCCACGCGGTAATGAATCATGGCCTGTTGCGGTCC
>JAJYBW010000008.1 GCA_021778815.1 Acidobacteriota bacterium
AGAAAGAAAAAGCGAGCCCCAAGGGCTCGCTTTTTTCATGCCCGAGGATCGCGCATTCGCAGCGGCATGACCCCTTAACGCATGGACTGCTCGACTTCTTGCAGCCAGCCGGCCGGTTTAAGGATCTCGCGCGGGCGAGAGCCATCCGCAGGGCCGACGATTCCATCGCGCTCCATCAGATCGATCAGGTGAGCGGCGCGACCGTATCCAATGCGCATGCGTCGCTGCAATAGGGAGGTGGAAGCCTTGCCAAACTCCAGCACCAGGCGAACCGCATCCTCGAACAATTCGTCGTTCGCTTCCTGATCTCCCGCGCCGTCTGAACCATCGCGGCCCTTGTCGTCATGTGGAGCTTCCAGGAATCCTTCGACATATTCGGCGGTTCCTTGAGATTTCCAAAAATCGACGACGGCGCTGATTTCCTTTTCCGTCACGAAGGGAGCGTGGATGCGCTGCAGTCGCGACGTCCCCGGCGCGAGGAACAGCATATCGCCGCGGCCGAGCAAAGATTCGGCTCCGTTGGAATCGAGAATAGTCCGCGAGTCCACTTTGGTGGCGAGGCGGAATGACATCCGCGTAGGAACGTTGGCTTTGATCAGGCCGGTGATGACGTCGACCGACGGCCGCTGCGTGGCCAGCACCAGGTGAATGCCGACGGCGCGCGCCATTTGCGCCAGGCGCGTGATGGACTCTTCCACATTGGCGCGGTCGAGCATCATCAAGTCGGCCAATTCATCGATGATGATGACGATGATCGGCAGCGGCTTTTCGTCCGGATTGTCTGCTTCGAACAGGCTCGGCGTGGTTTCGAAGAGTTTGTTGTATTGCTCCAGATTGCGGACGCTGCGCGAGGCTAGCAGCTTCAGCCTCCGTTCCATCTCCCGGACCGCGTTGCGTAGCGCGTTAGCCGCCAGCTTCGGCTCGGTGATGATGGGCGTGAACAGATGGGGAATGCCTTCATACATACCCAGTTCCACGCGCTTGGGGTCGACAAGGATCAGGCGTACCTGCTCCGGAGTCGCCTTGAACAGAACCGACATGATCATCGCGTTGATGGCCACGGATTTGCCGCTGCCGGTCGAGCCGGCGATCAAGACGTGCGGCATAGTGGTCAGGTCGGCATGAATGATGCGGCCGTTGATGTCCTTGCCCATGGTCAGTGTCAGCCGGGATTTGCTATGGGTGAAGCTGTCGGCTTCAATCATGTCGCGCAGCCAGATGGTCTCGCGCTCGCTATTCGGAACCTGCAGGCCGACGGTGCTTTTTCCGGGCATGCGCTCGATCAGGATGCTTTCGGCGCGCATGGCCAGGCAAAGATCGTCCTGCAGTCCGACGACGCGGCTGTATTTCACGCCGGCATCGGGGCGAAATTCAAAGGTTGTGACGACGGGACCGGGGTTGATTTGAACGACCTGCCCGTAAACGTCGAACTCGGCGTATTTTTCCACGAGAACGCGAGCCTCTTCGAGCAGCACTTCTTCGCGAACGACCTGCTTTTCATCGCTGCGATGCAGCAGCGTACTGGGAGGCAGTCGATAGCCTTCAATGGACTTGGCTGTAACGGTGACGGACTTGGAGGAGGCATCGGCACGGGTGCCAATTTGAACATGCAGCGCGGGAGTCGCATCCGCGGGCGCGGCACCGGGTTGCAGCGACTGCAGGGAAGCAATGGGACGAGCGAATTCAATCTCTTCTGACTTGGCGACCTTGGAAAGCGTGGGAATCGCGCGCGCCTGCTCAATGGCGCCGGCGAACTCATCGTCATCCACGTCGGCGCGCTGAGAAACTCCATGCGCCAACTGCTGCGGCGGAGGCGCGGGAACGGGTTCCTCCCAGAAATCTGGACGCTTGCGGACACGGGTTGGAACGACATCCTTGCGGGTGTCCTCGAACATACGCGGGTCGTCTTCCGGATGATTCGCCAGAGCAGCCTGTTCCTTCGCCAGGGTACGGGCAGCGATGCGCGCGGCCTTGCGTTCGGCGCGGCGGGTGGTCCAATTACGCCAGCGGTCGCGCCAGGCGGCCATAAACGCAAATCGTATAGTGAGCCAGTTGCGCAGGCTGGCAACACTGAAGGTCGTGGTCATATAAAGAGCGGCCGCGACCAGTGCCATCGACAGGATGCAGGCACCGGGATAATTCAGATAGTGAGTCAGCAGTTCGGCGATGGCGCCGCCGATCATGCCTTCGATCGGTATTGCTCGGAGCCAGCGCATGTGGCCGGGCAGCAGGCCGAATAGGGTGGGAACAAAAATCAGGCACAGAAGCCCGCCGACGAGCTTTGAAATGGGCGACCCGACAGGGCGGGAGCGCAGCCAGATCCATCCCAGGCCGCCGATCAGCAAGGGTACCAGGAAAGCCGACAGACCTTCCGCCTGCAACAGCAAGTCGCTGAGTCCAGCGCCGAGAAGGCCAGCCCAGTTGTGTGCGGGACGCCCAGATAGATAGCCGCCAGCAGTGTCGAGAGAGGGATCGAGCGGGGTATACGACGCCAGAGCAAGAAGCAAGAGGAGGGCGCAGGCCAGCAGCAGCAAACCGACCAGCTCATTCAGCCGGCGGTTCTTGGTTGGCGAAAAGACGCGTTGCACTACTTTCATGGGGGCGCTTGAACATTCCTGCGGAAGCGACACTCAATCGTCGGCCGCCAGAATGCCAGAGACACCAGAGCAATTCGATTATGCCAGAATCCAGCGCAAAAGCAGCGAAAAATCGGGTGGGCGGGGAAAGTAGTCATCTGTGAACTCACTTCCAGTTCGCGCCCTGAACGTGTATGAAAGAGGGGAACTCACTTGCGAAAGGAATCGCCGCCGTGCTCCAAAGCATGTTCCATCTTCAGGTCCCGCTGATTGAGAAGATTCTTCGGCCAATCATCGTCTATTTTTTCCTGATCTTTCTGCTGCGAATCTTCGGCAAGCGGGAGCTGGCGCAGCTGAATCCGTTTGACCTGGTTGTTTTGTTGTCGTTGTCGAATGTTGTGCAGAATGCGTTAATCGGCAATGACAATACGGTCACGGGGGGCATCCTGGGGGCGCTGTCGCTGTTGACGATCAACTGGCTGGTGGTGCGGTTTCTGTACAGCAGCCCCAAAGCGGACCGCCTGGTGGAGGGTACGGAGCATGTCCTGGTGTCGGATGGAGTGGTCGATCACGCGGCGCTGCGGCAGGAATTGCTGACGGAAAGTGAGCTGCTGGCCGTGATTCACCGACAAGGCTTTGACGGCTTCGATAGTGTGAAGAAATGCGTGCTGGAGCCGAATGGCTCGTTTTACATCGAGGGCCGGCAGCCCACCGAAGCGCAGGAACATCATCAAGACATTGTGAGCCGGCTGGAACAAGTGCAACGGGAGCTGCAGCAGATTCGCCAGCAATTGCCCGCCAGCTAGCAAAGGAGGACAGACACCGCATCCGCACGTCGGAGGCAGTTTAACTGAGCCGTCAGATTTCAGAGATGCAGCAAAAGGTGCGAGAATTATTTCGTGCGGTCCGGGAAACATGAGCATGACTCTTGAATTATCGCGAATTCAGCGGAAATGGCAGTTCGTTGCAGCGGCAGTCCTTGTTGCATTCGCAATGACACCGCGCGGGAGCGCGCAAACACAGGCAAACGCCCGTGGAAATACGTTGCGGCAAATTGCGACCATCGAGTTGACGGGCCCAAAAGGCAAGCGCTTCGATTACCTGACGATCGATCGCGGGGACGACTATCTGCTTTCGGCTTATCTTGGCGCGGGAATTCTGTACGTAATCGATATGAAGACGAACACGGTAGTGCATGCGATTCCGGGGGTGCCGGGAGTCGAGGGCGTGGTCTATGTGCCCGAGCTGCATCGTGTGTATACGTCGGACTGGCTCGAGGGCAAAATCGGCGTTGTCAATCTGAAACAGATGAAGGTGATTGCCAAGCTGCCCACCGAGGCGAAGCCGGATGGAAGCGCATACGCGGCTCCTTTTCACAATGTGTATGTTTCGGATGAACGCGGCAAGGCTGTGGCCATCGTCGATGTGCGGACGAACCGTATTATTCAGACACTGCATTTCAACAGCGAAACCGGGATGCCGCAGTACGATCCGATTGCTCGCCGGATCTACGTGAATCTACAAGACCAAAATCTGTTTGCCGAAATCGATCCTGCCACGGACCATGTCATCGACAGCTACCCGGTGGGAGAATGCAAGGGCAACCATGGTATGACGCTCGATCCGATCCATCACCGTGCGTTTCTTTCCTGCGAAGGCAATAGTCTGATGACCGTCTTCAACCTGGATACGCACAAGCCCATCGCATATCTGCCGATGGCCGCCGGCGCGGATGTGATCAAGTACGATCCGGGCTTGCGGCGTATTTATGTGGCTTGTTTCAGCGGCGCCATTTCCGTGTTCCACGAGGACAACCCAAACCATTACCGCAAGCTGCAGGATTTCCGGGTGCAGCCCAAAGTACACAGTCTAGCTGTCGATCCGGCGACGCATCGGGTTTACGCGCCGGAGCAGCAGGAAGACGGCAAGCCTGTGGCGAAAATGATTGTCTACGAAGCCGTTCAATAATCCTGTGGAGCGAATTGTTCAACTATGACAGAACCGATCGATACAAGTTTTCAGTCGTTGCTGCACGAACTCCGTGTTATCCCTCCGCCAGAGGAGTTCGCCGCGAAAGCACACATTCGCAGCCTGGAGGAGTACGAGACGCTTTATCGCCGTTCGGTGGAGAATCCGGAGGAATTCTGGGGTGCTGCCGCCAGCGAGTTGCATTGGTTTGAGCCTTGGACGCAGGTGTTGGAATGGAATGAGCCGTGGGCCAAGTGGTTTGTTGGCGGCAAGATGAACCTGGCTTACAACTGCCTGGATCTGCAGGTGGAGCGGGGTCGAGGCGGCAAGACCGCGATTCTGTGGGAAAGCGAATCGGGCGAGGTCCGCAAATATACATTTCTGCAGTTGCTGGACCAGGTGCAGCGTTTCGCCAATGTATTGAAGGTCCTGGGAGTCCAGAAGGGCGATTGCGTCGCTTTGTATATGGGGATGGTGCCGGAACTGGCCATCGCGATTCTTGCCTGCGCACGCATTGGCGCCGTGCATTCGGTAATCTTTGGCGGTTTTGCCGCCAGTGCGTTGGTCGATCGCATCAACGACGCTCAATCCGTGCTGGTGATCACGCAGGACGCGGCCTGGCGGCGAGGGCAGGAAATTCCGCTAAAAACTACGGTGGATGAAGCGCTGGAAAAATGTCCTTCGGTGAGGAAGACGATTGTGTTGCGTCGAACGGGAGCCAAAATTCCGATGCAGGCCGGCCGCGACGTCTGGTGGGACGCGGAGTTGGGGCAGGTGGACAATGTGTGTCCCGCCGAGCCGCTGGATGCGGAACATCCGCTCTATATCCTGTACACCTCTGGAACCACCGGCAAGCCGAAGGGAATTGTGCACACCACGGGCGGCTACGCTGTACACACCTACTTGACAAGTAAGCTGGTGTTCGATTTGAAGGACGACGATGTGTATTGGTGTACCGCCGACATTGGCTGGGTCACCGGACATTCGTACGTGATCTACGGAATATTGCAGAACGGCGTCACCTCCGTGATGTATGAAGGAGCGCCGAATTTTCCCGAGAATGACCGCTTCTGGAAGATCATTGACGATCACAAGGTCAGCATCTTCTACACTGCGCCGACAGCGATCCGCGCCTTCATCAAGTGGGGCGATGAATTTCCTAATCGCCACAAGCTGACTAGTCTGCGGCTGCTGGGAAGTGTGGGGGAGCCCATCAACCCTGAGACCTGGATGTGGTATTCGGCGGTGATTGGCAAGAGCCGCTGCCCCATTGTGGATACGTGGTGGCAGACGGAGACGGGCGGCATCCTGATTACGTCCGTTCCCGGAGCGGTGGCGAACAAGCCCGGATCGGCGGGCAAGCCGTTTTTTGGGATTGTGCCGGATGTGGTGGATCAAGCGGGTCAGCCGGTGCCGGAGGGCCATGGCGGCCTGCTGATCATCCGCAAGCCGTGGCCGGGCATGGCGCGCACGATTTACAACGATCCAGATCGCTATGTGAAGCAGTATTGGTCGACGATTCCTGGTGCGTATTTTACTGGCGATGGCGCGCGATGCGACACCGATGGCTACTACTGGTTGATGGGTCGAGTGGATGACGTAATCAACGTCTCCGGCCATCGACTGGGAACCATGGAGATTGAATCGGCGCTGGTGGCGCATCCCAAGGTGGCGGAGGCCGCGGTGGTAGGGCGTCCCGATGCATTGAAGGGCCAGGCGATTGCGGCGTTCGTGACGCTGGAGTCGCAGTACAAGCCGTCAATGGCGCTGAAAGATGAGCTGCGCGCCTGGGTGGCAAAGGAAATTGGCGCGTTGGCGAGGCCCGATGATCTTCGCTTCACCGATAGCTTGCCAAAAACACGCTCGGGAAAAATCATGCGGCGACTGTTGCGTGAACTGGCAGAAACCGGCGAAGTGAAGGGCGACACGACGACGCTGGAAGACCTCGGCATTCTGGCGCGGTTACGGGAGCAGGAAGAATAGCCGAGAAGCCTGCCAATCCATCGCAGAGAAAATTGAGGCGCGGAATGAGCATCACGAGACGCAGATTTCTCGGGATTGCGGCGTATGCCGGTACGGGCGTTGTGGCAGCGTCGTTTCTGGATCCGTCGGTGCTGTTCGGCGCACCGGAGCCGGCCAGCAGATTGGGACGCTATGCCACCGGGGAGCAGATGGCAGCGACGCCTGCGACGTTTTATCGCGCGTATCGATCGAAGCCGTCCACCAACCCCAACATCACAACCTGGCTACAGATTGACCTGGGCAAGAATCAGGCAATCGACGCAGTGAAGTTGTATCCCGCGTGCGAGCGCATGTATCCGCTGCTGGATGAATACTACGGTGGCGACGGTTTTCCGCTGCGGTTCAAGATTGAAGCGTCGAGCGACGCGGCAATGGCAAATGCGAAAACGATTGCAGATTTCTCCGGCGCGGACTTTCCCGATCCAAAGGACAACATCACGCAATTTGCGGCGGCGGGTGTGGTGGGGCGCTATGTGCGTTTGACCGCGACCGAAATGCGACCGGTGAAGACGTCGCAGCTATTGGGGTCTTCGCTGAAGAATAGCCCCGACTACAACCTGACGCTGGCGAAAATTGCAGTGATCTCCGGAGGTCAAGATGTTGCAGTCGAGTGTCCGGTGACAGCCGATCCAGCCCGTGGCAACGCGATCGACCTGGCGCAGATTACGCGTCCATCGCGCCCGCAGGGCGAAGGGATTGTGACCGATCATCCTGAGAACCTAACGCCATCGACCGAGTGGAAGCCCGCGGTTTATAAGGTCCAGGTGCCACGCAGAGGAGTGACACTGCAGGGCGGAATTTTTCAGTCGGCCATGGAAAACAACATCGCCTACCTGATGGATTCGTACTCGGTGGATCAGTTGCTGCGGCAATTTCGCGAGCGTGCTGGAAAGCCGAATCCTCCAGGGTTGCCAAAGCCGGATAAATTCTGGGAGGAAGATTTGGCGGGATCGAATGCCGGCCGCTTTTTAATGGGCGCGGGGAATACGGTTCGCTGGATTGACGATTCGAAACTGCGTCAGCGGATGAATGAGGTCGTCGATGGCATCGAGCAATGTCGCCAGGCGAATGGCTACATCATGGCGTATCCGGAGGACACGATTTTCTATTCCGAGCGCGGCGCGTATACGCGGGCCTGGTTAACGCACGGTTTATTAGAGGCCGGATATGGAGGCAATCTGCAAGCGTTTGGATTGCTGCGCGGAAACTACGACTGGTTCAACCAATGCGAGTATCTGCCGAAGCTGTTGCGGGGCGCGGTTCAGGGCGGCCAGGGCATGATCGCCAACACGCGGATGTGTCTCAGCCCGGTTGGTACGCCGAAGGACGCACAGGTGATCCAGCAATATTTTCAGGAGAATTTCTGGCTCGAACATTTGGCGCGGAAGCAGCAGGAAGCGGTCTGGCAATATCCTTACGACCGGCCGCACTGTTATCTGTTGACCAACCTGGAGGCCTACGCCGATTTGTACACGGCGACAGGCGATCCGCGCTACCACGATGCCGTTCTGGGCGGATGGAATCTGTATCGGGACAACTGGCAGCAAATTGGCGGCAGCATATCGATCATCGAGTTTGAGAAAGATCCGCCGGGATCAAACTATATGCACCAAAAGCTGGGAGAAAATTGCGGCAGTGCTTTCTGGATTTTGTTGAGCCAGAGATTTCACCAGCATGATCCAGACAACGAGAAGTATGTCGCCGAAATTGAGAAGTCGATTTACAACGTGATCCTCGCGAACCAAGGTGGGACCACAGGCATTCGCTATCACACCATCATGGCGGGAAAGAAAGAAGAGCCGACCCACAACAATACCTGCTGCGAAGGCCAGGGAACCAGGATGCTGGGTTCGCTGCCGGAGCATATTTATTCGATCGCCCCCGATGGTGTGTACGTCAATTTGTTTGAGCCGTCGATGCTCGAATGGCCGCAGACGGGAGCATCCGCGCAGTGGAAGATGACGACGCAATTCCCCATGCAGCCCGAGGTGAGTCTGCAGGTTTCTGCGGCGCAATCTGTGCCGGCGAAAATTCGTATTCGCGTGCCTGCGTGGGCGGCGCAGGAAATGCCAATCTACGTAAACGGCTCGCTGACCGCGACAGGAAAGCCCGGCACCTATGCTGTGATCGAGCGAACATGGGTTGATACGGATGTGATTACCTTCACGTTGCCGATTGCATTTCGGCTCACTAGGTATTCTGGGGCCGACCAGACTGCCGGCGCTCCAAGATATGGATTGGAGTATGGCCCAATCCTGATGGCCGTAATCGGTTCGTCCGATACGGTGCTGCAGGTGAAGGGCGGCAAGTATGCCGAAGACCTGCTGGGGCAGATCACAGCGAAGCCGGGTGCGCCTCTGCATTTCCAGATTGCGCATAATCCAGGCATCGAGCTGATGCCTTATTGGAAAGTAGACCAGGAAACGTTCACCTGCCTGCCGGTCATTCAGGTCACCTAGACCATTCTGCAGCTACTCCCAGAAAATGCGTTTCGGCACAACCGCCATCAGATTCACCTTGACCGGCGCAGCGATCGCGGCCAGGGTGTTGATGTCAAAATCGCGATAGAGATCGAGGCACATCATCTCCGGCGCCTGCACGAAATTCTCCGGGTGATCGTATGCGGTCGCGAAGCTGGAAATGGATTCGCGGCTCTCGAGGGCGGAAAAGTATTCCGGATGAATGGCAGCCGCGACCATCGCAATGAGTTGCGCGCGAGGACCGGTAGTGACGATGCGAATCGCGGGTGTTGGCTTCTCCGGCGGATGGAAATTATTCGGAGTCGGCGAGCCATGGTCGAGGTCCTCACCCAGCCAATGCACCATCGCATTCACCTGTGCCGCTTCCATTCCTAATGGACGTTCGCCAAGTGCGGTGAGCAGTTGGGCGAAGACTGTCGCGCCCGAACGGTCATCCGCGTTGAGTTTGCCTTCGCTAAAGAACAGTGGATTGAGAACCAGCACGCGTTGGCCGCGATCGACATCGTCGGCGACATCCACCATGGTGGACGGCATGCCGGCATCTGCAATCAGGATGGTTGTGGGCGAATTTTCCGGCGCGGTGACGGAACGGAACAGGATGCCGGTGGCGCTGAGCCCATTACTGAATTCGAATCGATAGGCGTGGCTTTCTACTCCTTTCTCGTGAGTCGCGTTGATGGGCCACGCATGCGTCAGGCTGACTGGAGCATAGCGCACCACCTGCTTCAACTTGGTTCGCTGAGACGAGCCCCACCCCGCGCCAGGCTGCGCCGGGACTTCATGATGGATCGACTTCGCCAGCGATTGCGCAAGCGTCAGGATGGTGAGGTTGTCCTTGGGAACAGGAACGGCCAGGTCCTCGGCGCTTTCGATTTCCGTATCGGTGTCAGGAAATTCTTCCGGCAATGCGTCAATGTGAAATACCGAGTCGAAGAATTTGTAGGAGGCTTGGCGATTATCCAATCCATAGTTGTGGGTGCCGGGATCGAGGTTCAGATGCCACTGCAGATTCTCCGGCTTGCCGTACAGATTGAAGAAAGGCTTGATGTCGAAGTAGACGCCCTGCTTCAAAACCCCTGCGCGGAAGCAGCAGTCGTCCATGGAGTTGTACATCAGCAGCGTTGGCCGGGGCGCGCGGACTGCCATCAGCTGGGCGTAATCGACACCCTGGCGAAAATCGCTGGGATTCTGCTCGGCGTCGTTGCCGGAATACTCGGGATGCTCGATCGAGGTTGTCAGGGAACTGAATCCAGCAACGGGTGCGGCTGGCCCGACGCGGGTATCGAGGGAGCTGAGCACGATGGTTTGCCATCCGCCGCCCGAAACACCGGTGACGCCGATGCGAGAGCGATCGACATTGGGGTTGTCGTATAGGTAATCCAGACCACGTCGCATTTCCAGATAAAAGAGGCCAGCTCCGTCGTAGCCGGCGAGATCGAGCAGGCGGGCGTTATCATGCGCATTTCCCGGCTGATCCAGGTCGCCATAATCGAACCATTCCAGGTCAAGCGCAAACATTCCACGGCGAGCGTAGTTGATGCAGCGTGCTTGTTTGTGGCCGACCGCTTTGCCGCCGGGGCCATGCCCATTGACGTTTACAATCGCCGGAATTTGGCCGGAGATTTTGTCCGGCTCATAGAGCAACGCGGTGGAGAACATGCCGGGAACCACCTGATAGCGCAGCTTGACGATGCGATAGCCATCGCGCTCCGTGGCGCCAACCTGCTCGAAGTTTGGAGCGGAGTCGACCCAGGCCTGAGGCCATCCGTGATACAGCACCGAGAGCTCGCGGGCCCGAATGCGTGCGGCTTCCTGATCCCATTGCTTTGCTGTCGCAGGTAACTGCAGCGGAGGAACGCGCTGCAGCATGAAGTGTTGCAATTCATTCGCAACCACGGACTGCGATTGAAGATGCTGCGCCAGCAGCGGATCAATCAGGTTGCTGTTCGCCTGGCCATGCGCGATGCCGCATGAACAAATCACAAGCAGGGCAGTCAGAAAACAACGATGAAGCGAAACGTTGGACCTGCAGAGACAGGGATTCATGTCCCTAGTCTAACCAGAGATGTTGGCTGGCTGGGATTCCGCGGCGGCGGGATGCTCCTGCAGTTTAAAGACCAGCAGCGTCATGTCGTCGAACTGCGGCGCATTGCCGGTGAAGTGGTCGGCTTCGGCAAATAAGTGTTCCAACACTTGTTGCGCGCTTCCATCCGGCAAAGTTTCGGCTGCTGCCAGCATCCGATCCTCACCCCATTCTTCTTCGTGCTCGGTCATTGCCTCGCTAATGCCGTCGGTATAGGCCAGAAGCAGGTCGCCGGATTGGAGCACACAGCGCTGTTCTTCATACTTTGCAAAGGGCAGCAGGCCGATGACAGGGCCGCCGGCTTCCAGGCGCTCCACATGGAGATTGTCGCCGCGTCGGCGGACCAGAAAGGGCGCATTGTGGCCGGCGTTGACATAGATCAACTCCCGCGTCTGTATGTTGTACGTCGCGAAAAAGAAGGTCGCATAGCGATTGGTTGCGGAGGCTTCAAACACCAGCCGATTCACTTTTTCCATCATCGCGGCCAGGTCGTCAGGAGCATCGAGAGTCATGCCGCGCAGCGAGGCACGCAGGCTCGCCATCAGCAGCGCCGCTGAGATTCCTTTTCCGCTGACATCGCCGATAGCCAAGCCCATGCGGCCGTCATCGAGCATGAAAGAGTCGTAGTAATCTCCGCCGACACCTTGTTGCGGCCGGCAGTGTCCAGCGAGGCTGACGCCCTCGATCACAGGAAATTCCTGCGGAAACAGGCGCTCTTGCACTTCGCGGGCAACCTCAATTTCGCGATGAATGCGCTCCCGCTGCGTAGCCTCGTTGGCCAGCGAGCGAGCCAGGTTGCCAATCTCGAGCGCCAATCCGGTCTGAGTCGCGACGGATTCCAGCAGCCTCAGGTCAGTTGGCGTATATGGTTCTTCAGAGCGCTTCGGGCCCAGCGTGATCAGGCCCATCAACTGGTCACGCCCCGGCAATGGCAATAGCAGTTCGGCGGACATGGTATCGAGCATTTCTCGCTCTGAACTGCTGGCGAGCAGCAGCCAGCCATCCGGGTTTTCGCGATACAGCTGCACCGGCGTGTTAATGCGCATTAGGTTTCGTACCGTTGTCGAATTCATAGGCAACTGCACTACCCCGTTTCCGGAAACGCCAGCCATCGGAATTCCCACCGCCTGCTGCAGTTGGAAAGTTTTCCCGCCGCGCAGAAGCACGGCAATCTTGTCGATGTGCAGTGTCTCCGCCAGGCTCTTCAACACCATTTCGAGCATGGGACCGCTTTCGTTATACCTGCGGACGCGATGGGAAAGCTCGGCAAGCAACTGCTCCGAGTTGTAGGCTTCGCGAAAGAATTTTCGATCCAGCCAGGAGGATAGGTTCTTGGTGTATTGCGATCGCAACAGCAACAACAGACCCGCCACGACTGCAATCTCAACCGCTGCGCGGGGAGTGATCGAAGGGGATCGCAGCGCTACGATCAGGGAAGCGATCAAGGTTGCCAGCAGGGTGACGCGTACAGCGGTCAGGGTCGCGCGGGCCAGCGCATATTTCGTCCCCATGCGCAGCAGGATGCGCACATCCATCGCTCGTTGCACCACAACCACGTAGGCGAGCGTAAAGGGAAATGCGAGAGAAAGGATCGCCGCCGTAGTCCCCATCCACCTCGCTGTATTGTCAATATGAAATATCGGGGCTATCGCGTATACGAGGACAGCGCCCAATCCAATGACGGAGCCGATGCCCAGAACCCGCAACCGGCGGCGTGCATCCGCAGTGGAGGCGGAGCGCGCCTTATCGAAGATTGCAATCCAATAAAGAAAAACGCAGGCAGTGTCGATGATGAGGACGGCCAGATTCGTCCAGTGATTCAGCGAACGCAGTCCTTGGTTGCGGGTTGCATTGAATTCTTCCGCAACGACGATCCAAAGCTGAATCCCGGTGGAAATGGCTCCCGGTGCAATCACCAACCATTTCAGCCAGGGAAGCTTGCGATCCAGTCGCCAGCGTTCAGGAAAATACAATCCAAACAGTAACAGCACAAGTGGAACGATCGACTGGACGGCCTGCATCCAGAACTGAATATAGAAATCCCAGGCTCCTGGCCACCACTGGCTGCCAATCGAAAAAAAGGTCTCTGTAAACGTGAGAATGACGAGGATCAACCATGCGAATGGATCGCGCGGCCGGGCGGCGACCACCCAATAGCCGACAAGTAGGCAGATTAAGGGCGGGATCCCAAAGATAAATAGGAAACTACCCCACTCGCGGAACTTGGCGTGGCCAGAGTTTCCCGTCAAGACAATGGCAGCTTGTTTTTGCGCTCCATTCGGCTTGCGCACAACCACCTGAAGTGTTTCTCCAGGGTGAAGATCGTGATGGATCAAAGTCAACCAACTTGCCATGCCGGTGTAGGGTTTGCCATTTGCGGATACCAGCACGTCTCCTTTCTCCACCCCTGACTTTTGCGTTTCTGGCCGTACCGAGGTGATTTTCTGCGTATCAATGTCAAACGTCAGCGGGACTCGTGGGCGATGATGCAGATCGAAATAGTTATCGATAAACCCCGCAACATTTGCGACGTAATACGTCATGCTGGCCAGAATGTAGGCAGCGAGCAGCAGGTACAAGCTACGCGAACTTTTAGTTTGTATTGGGCTCGCCATCTGTTTCAGGAGACTATGGTATCGGAAATCTAAGAATTCCTAGTTATTGTTGTGTACGCAGTTCGCCTGCCGATAGTTCGCGGAAATATATCGCTTCCTGCACCTTATACTGCGAAGGATTGGAGTCTGTTGCGCGTGACGCAGAACCCGGCCGTCGAAGTTGCAGGTCCCTCCCGTAGGCATGTCCCTGCGTTGGATGGTGTGCGTGGAATGGCCATTCTGCTGGTGCTGGTGTCCCACCTGATGCTGTTCAATGATCACACCGGCAGCCGGCTTGGCGACTCGCTGTCTGCATTGCGAGGCCTGGGTTGGGTGGGTGTCGATTTATTTTTTGTGCTTTCCGGGTTTCTGATTACCGGCATTTTGTTTGACACCCTGCAGGATCCGCATTATTTCCGAAGCTTTTACATGCGGCGATTTTTGCGCATTTTTCCGCTGTATTATGGCTTCCTTTTTTTTCTGATGATTCTGGGCCATTGGGGGCCGGGGCTGCATTTTGAGTGGAACGGGCGCCAGTATGTCCTGTTGACCTATCTGCAGAACACCGGGCTCTGGTTCCCGGTAACAGATTTTCATCCAGGCATTTGGGCCGACCTCGACCACTTCTGGTCGCTGGCGGTTGAAGAGCAGTTTTACCTCTTCTGGCCACTCATGGTGTTTCTGGTGCGTGGCCGCCGACGCCTGATTGCGCTGGCGCTGGCGTTTTCAGGCTTCGCTTTATTGCTGCGAATCGCGCTGTATCTGCACGGCAGCTCACCGCTTCTGATTTTCATGCTGACGCCGTGCCGGATGGACACGCTTTTACTGGGAGGACTGGTGGCGCTGGTCGTTCGCGGGGATAGTGACTGGATTCCGAGTCGATGGATGGCGCCCGTGGCGCTGATCGCGGCAGTAGTGATTGCCGCCTACACGCTGTGGCACTTGGGCGCAGATATGCGTGATTTCTTCTTCGGCGCAACTTTTGGATATTCCGTGATCGCGCTGGGATGCGTTGCTGTTTTGATTGCGTCGTTGGAGCCGGAGTCGGCTGCGCATCGTGTGTTTCGCTGGTCGTGGCTGCGCAGCCTGGGGAAATACAGTTATGGCATCTATGTGCTGCATATTTTTGTGGCGCATGGAGTGGCAACGCTGACCGATCGCGTGCTGGGAACTAGCCTGCGTATCTGGTTGACACCACACCTGCATTCCCGCCCGCTGGCGGTGCTGGTGGAGTTTTGCTTCAACGCGGCAGCAGTTTTTCTGGCTGCATACCTCAGCTATACCCTGTACGAAATTCATTTTCTAAGGCTGAAGCGATATTTTGGCTATAGAAAAAGCAATGCGCAATCGGCATCTGCGAAGCAGTTTGCATCCGACTAGGGAGGTCCACAAGCAAGTCGGCGCGTGTTTCTCAGATATACTTTGCTATGGGTATGGGCGTCCGATGACTGCAGGTGCAATACAGCCCGTAGTCGACGAGATCAGGATGGCTCCTAACAACACATGAGCAACATTCTCGATACGATTGAGTGTCCCTCGGACGTAAAACGACTCACCTTGCCACAACTGGAGCAGTTGGCGCAGGAGATTCGCGAGCGCATGATCACTGTGCTCGCGAAGACAGGCGGCCATCTTGGTCCGAACCTGGGAGTGGTGGAGCTGACCCTGGCCCTGCACGTGGTTTTCGACACGCCGAAGGACCATTTTGTTTTCGATGTGAGCCACCAGGCTTATATTCACAAGCTACTGACTGGTCGGCGCGCTCGTTTTGAAACCATGCGGCAGCCGGCCGGGCTGAACGGCTTTATGCTGCGCACCGAAAGCGAGCATGATGTCTACGGTGCGGGTCATGCCGGCACGGCGTTGTCTGCAGCCTTGGGCATGGCAGTGGCGCGCGACCTGACTGGCGGCAAGGAGCATGTGATTGCGCTGGCCGGCGATGCAGCGTTTACGAATGGCATTTCCTACGAGGCACTGAACAACGTGGCCAGCCAGACCAAGCGGCTGATTATCGTGCTGAACGATAATGAGTGGTCGATCGATCGCAACGTCGGAGCTATCTCATCCTACCTGCATCGCATTGTCACGAATGATCGCTACGTTTATCTGCATGAGCGGGCAGGCCGCCTGATTGAAAAGTTCGGCGGCAAGACGGTGGGCCACGTGGTTCGCCGTGCGGAAGAAGCGGCGAAGGGCTTGTTGCTTCCGTCGCTGATCTTTGAAGAGTTTGGCCTGACTTACTATGGCCCGATCGACGGACACAATCTTGGCCTGCTGATTGAGACCTTCAAGTTTTTGAAGACGCAGCATCGTCCGGTTATTCTGCATGCGTTGACGCAGAAGGGGCGAGGCTTTCAACCCGCGCTCGACAAGCAGAAGAAGTTTCATGGCCTGGGACCGTACGATCCGGAGACCGGAGAGACGACGGCAGCCGGTGCGAAGTCGTATGCAGAAGTGTTTGCCGAAACCATGGTGAAGTTGGCCGACCGCGACGAAAAAGTCGTCGCCATTACAGCAGCCATGCCGAATGGAACCGCGCTTGACCTGTTTCGGCCGCACCATCCGAAACGCTATTTCGATGTCGGTATTGCAGAAGAGCACGCGGTGATTTTTGCGGCGGGAATGGCGACCAAAGGGCTGCGGCCATTCTGCGCCATCTACTCAACGTTCTTGCAGCGCGCCTATGATCCCATCATTCATGACGTGTGCCTGCAGAATTTGCCGGTGGTGTTCTGCATGGACCGCGCTGGACTTTCCGGCGACGATGGTCCTACGCATCACGGGCTGTTCGACATCAGTTATCTGCGCGGCGTGCCCAACATTGTTGTGATGGCGCCCAAGGATGAAGACGAATTGGCGGACATGCTGCAAACAGCACTGGAGCATGGCGGCCCATCAGCCGTCCGCTATCCCCGTGGAGCTGGCCCGGGAGCCGTCGTCAAAGAACAGCCGGTCGCGCTGCCCATTGGCAAAGCGGAAGTATTGCGCGAAGGCAGTGAAGTCGCCGTTTGGGGTTTGGGCGCTTTAGTGCCCATGGCGGCGCAATTTCATAGTCAGCTGGAGCGGGAAGGATATTCCGCGGCGCTGATTAATGCGCGTTTCGCCAAACCGCTCGATACCGAGTTGCTGGAAAAATATGCGCGACGGGTCGGCTTGATTGTTACCTTTGAAGATCACGTGCTGATGGGCGGATTTGGCAGCGCTGTGCTCGAGTATCTCTCCAGCCAGAACCTGCGCGTGCCGGTGGTTCGAATCGGTTGGCCGGATGCATTTATTGAACACGGTAAGGTAGATCAACTTCGAGAGAAGTATGGTCTGTCTGTGGCTGCGGCCGTCGAACAGTCACGGCCCTACTTGAAGAGCCTGCCGCGCAAACGTTTCGCCGTTACTGGATAATCAGCCCCCAGACTTGACGACACTATGACGATTTCTCATCGGTCAAGTCTGACCGATGGCTTGCTGTTCGCTCGTCGACGAGACTCTGTACCACCCCGCAAAAATTAGGGCCCGAGTCAATCCCGTCGCGGAAGCTGCGTGGTCTTTCTCGATATGCACATGCAGGGCGCGATTGCAGCCGCGGTGGGGACTGGAGCCTCGTTAAGTCAGGTGATCGCGGGCGCGATTGTGCATCACGCCGGCTTCCTGTTTCTCACAGCCATCGCGTCGGCGGTGTTGATGCTGTTCTATCGATGGATGCCAGAAACGCTGCATCTCCGAATGGAGCACGAATCATGATCGCGCCGAATTGTTCGTTCGCGATGCAGCGGAGCGGTTTTCGTTGTCGCCATAATGCTGCAACAAGCAGGGCCAAGGTGAGCACGAGTCTCAGGCGATGCTCATCTTGAATGATGTAGGCGCACATTGAAAACCGCTCGAAGATTTTTGTTTTCGCCGATTGCAAGGTTCATTTACGCTGGGAGGCATCCATGCGTCGACATCTTATTGTGCTGTTCTTGATGTTTGCCACTGTCGTAGCCTCGGCTGCTCCCGCTGCGGACCGATGGACTGAGATACGCAGTCCACATTTCATCGTGCTAACGAATTCGAATGAGAAAAACGGTCGCCGCATTGCAAATCAACTGGAGCAGATGCGTTCCGTTTTCCAAAAGATTTTTCCGACAATGGCCAGCGATGACGATGCACCCATGACTGTGTTTGCGCTGAAGGACAAAAAGAGCTTCCAGGCGCTGGAGCCGGAGGACTACCTGGCGAAAGGGCAACTCGAGCTGGCAGGTTATTTCATGCGGTCAGAGGAGAGTAACTACATTCTTCTTCGCCTCGATGCCCAGGGCGAACACCCCTTCGCAATTGTGTACCACGAGTACACGCATTACATGTTGCGCAAGGTGGAGGACTGGTTGCCGGTGTGGCTGGACGAAGGAATGGCAGAGTTCTACCAGAACACCGACATCGACGGCAAAGATGTTCGGCTGGGTCAGCCGAGTGCCGCGAATATCAATCTGCTCCGCGACAATCGCCTGATTCCTATTACAACCTTGTTGCAAATCGATCATTCCTCGCCCTATTACCACGAGCAGCAGAAGGGCAATATTTTCTATGCCGAATCCTGGGCGCTGACGCATTATCTGCTGATCAAAGATAGCCAGAACAAAACCCATCGCCTGGAAGACTATGCGAGTTTGATGATGCAAGGGCAGGATTCGATCACGGCCGCCCAATCCACGTTTGGCGATCTGACGAAGTTGGATCAGGCACTCGAAGCCTATGTGCACCAGCTGAATTTCATGCTGTACAAGACGAACTATGTTCCGACCGTCAACGAATCTTCGTTTCAGGCGAAGCCGCTCGATGATACGGATGTAGACGCAATTCGTGCCGATGTGCTGGCGCTTTCCGGTCGTACAGAGGAAGCGAGAGCGCTGCTGGCCAGTGTGTTGCCGCTGGATCCGAAGAATGCCAGGGCCTACGAGACCATGGGTTTCATTGAGCTTCGAGCCGGTCAGTCTTCTGCCGCACAGAAGTGGTTCGGCGAAGCCGTAGAGCTGAAATCCACTAGCTATCTGGCCTATTACTACTACGGGCTTTTGCGGACGCGAAACGGGGATGCCGGGGATGGCGCCGCCGTAAGCGCCAGCCTGAATCAGTCGATCGCGCTGAATCCGAATTTTGCTCCAGTCTACGATGCGCTGGCCACGTTCTATTCGGGCAGGGAAGGAAAGCTGGATGAGGCCTACATTCAGGAACTGAGGGCCTGCGCCATAGATCCCGGGAACGTCAATTATCGTTTGAATGCGGCGTCAATTCTTGCCAACCAACATAAGTTTCCAAGCGCATTATCCGTATTGAATGCGGCCGCGCACATGGCGAAGTCGACCATCGACAAGGAGAATGTGCAATTCCGGATTCGACAGACGAATGACTATCAAGCTTCTGTCGAAAGACAGCAGACGGAAGGCACCACTGTCGCCTCGCAAGGAATCTCGGGTGCGCCAGGAACCTTTACCTCAAAAGGAAGCGGTAGCGCACAGGAAACTACTGCTGGGCGGATGGTCGGCAACAGGGTAATTGCCATTCGCGAGGCGTCCACGACTCCGCGGTATACAACGGAGCCGCCCACCGGCGTCAAGCACATCGTGCGAGGCGTTGTTCGCAGCGTGCAGTGCTATTACCCGTCGGTGATGACGCTCAGCATAGTCGAGGGAGGAAAGACGATTTCTCTCTACAGCAACAATTATCTGCACATTGAGTTTTCCGCTGCCAATTTCACACCGCAAGGCATCATGAACCCCTGTACCACGATTGAGGGAATAAAAGCCCGCGTCCAATATGCCGAGGTGTCGGATAAATCGATTGCCGGTCAGATTCTCTCCGTCGAACTGACGAAGTAGCCGGCCTGTTCCGCGAAGGGGATTGGGGGCGCGCCAGCCCAATGAATCGTTTCTGCCATTTGGCGATTCTGCTTGCTATGAATGACAATATGGGAATGGTTTCTAAACATTTGCTGCGGCGAGCTTCCAGGGCCGCGCTGTACTGTGCAGCCGGATTTTTCTTTGTCGCTTCGTCATCCTTTGGTCAGAAGACGCTGGTTGAAAAGACTGACGCGATCGTAAAAAACACGGACGTCAACGTCAATATTTTCGGAACCTTTCCTTCCACGGCTACCGGCAATGCTGCGGTCGACCCAGTGTCCGGCGTAGTGCCGGCGGGTGCCACGTCGTTGAAACAATCCGCCGACTCAGCCCCCGGGTTCAGAATTGGCGCTCGCCATGTCTTCAGCCCGATTTTCGGTATCGAGATGAACTTCGGCTATAACCCCGCGACGCAATACTTCACAGGCGGTACATATGTCCAGAATGGCGTGGTGTATTCGCACGCCAAGTCTTTCACCATCGACTACGTTGCGACCATGCCTCATCTCTATCACGGGTTTCAGCCTTTTTTTCTGGCTGGCGCTGGTTTGATTTCGTATAACATCTCGAGTTACATTGCAGCGCCGCCGGGCCAACCGGCACTTCCGGTCAAGCCCATTAAGGTTCCCACCTTCGAATATGGTGCTGGAGCTGACTATCATCCGACCATGTTCCCAAATTTCATGTCCATCCGGCTGCAATACCGCGGACTGGTGGGCCATGCGCCAGGCTATAAAAATCCGCTGCTTGCCACCAACAGCCTGATCAACATAGCCGAGCCCCAGGTCGGCTTCGTGTTCAAGTTCTAGAAGCTTGTTATCCCAAACCTTCAGCGCTGGCTGCTACCCGACAAGGAGACCGTCGGAGTGACAACTGCGCTGCAAGTGCGAAATGCCAATCCTCCCCGACATCATCGCTGGCTGGAGTTCATTGGCGTGCTGAAGCTGATTAAGGGCGCGTTTTTCGTGGCCCTCGGCTTTGGCTTGCTGCGCATGTTGCACCACGATCTGTACCTGTTCGCGCTGCAGGCAGTTGAGGCTCTCCACTTGGACCCGGACAGGCAGGCCATCGCAACCCTGCTCGACAAGGTCACGCTGTTGAATGACCATCGCTTGAAACAGTTGAGTGCAGTGGTTTTCATTTACGCAGGACTCGATTTCATCGAGGGCACCGGATTGGTGCTGGAGAAGCGCTGGGCCGAGTACTTTACCCTGATCCTGACAGTAGCGTTGCTGCCGTTGGAAGCGATCAAGCTGATTCACCATCCGAACCATTGGACCGTGGTGCTTCTGCTTGCGAATATTCTCATAGCCATCTACCTGGCATGGTTGGTGCTGCCGAAGAGACAAGAAGACGGACAGGCTCCGATTTAGAAGCGCACCGATTTCTATTGCACGCTGGGTTGTGTTGATGTCCATAAGGTTCAACCAGCCGATGCTGTGGCTGGCTGTTCTGGGCCTGACACTGGCAGCGGCTCCTTGCAACGCGCAGACAGACGCGCAAGTGCTGGCAAAGTCGGTGTTTTCGTACCATTTCCACACCGCTCCGCTCCGCTGGCTCCAATCTATCTTTCGGAGTATTAGATTTCGGTTAAGCCGGATCGCTCGGTTCGGCTATGGCAGCGCTTCGGCCCCATTAACTCTGCGGCTCCCGGCGGTTCGGCGGCTGGGATCACCCATACATTCCAACTCAATCAACCGCAGTATTGCGAAATGATCGCAACGTTGGATAAGGCGGCCGTGCTGACGGGGACCTGGACTCCGACTGCAACTTTGATTGGCGCCAGCCAGCAAACGGTGGTCGTCCGTGAGCCTTCCGGGAAGACAGTCAGTATCTCCTCCGCACTGGACCTGGAAGCCAGAGCACGGTGCCGACGGGTTGTAGACGCGATGCGGGCGACGGTCCCACAGGCTGCATCGCTGGCGAAGGACCGCGACCAGAAGACCTACCAAAGCAGCGCGCGTTGAGAGAGATTCTCTCCTTGGCACACAGAATTCGTTCCTGATTCACCACTCTGGTCCACCTCCCAGCCAGCCTGCATGAGTGCAGTGCAAGCATCATCGCGACCCTGGAATCTGTCTCGCCAACACCATCCGTTGGGCCCAATCCCACCGACAGCCACAGTTTCCGGAGTTTTCCACCGCTGCCCACAGAGAAAGTTTTTCGTGAACGCAATTTTTTGTTGGACAAGCGACGGGATTGCGATACAGTTGTGGACGAAAGTGGTCTAAAGTGGTTGAGTGAAACTGAAACCAACGCGACTCTGGAACGAAGTGGAGCCAGCTTGGTAGTTTTCTCAATTTTTGACGGAAGACGGAAGAGGCACATGGCATGTTTCGCGGCAACCATCCAACCCGGGTCGATGAAAAGGGACGGCTGAAAGTGCCTGCGGAATTCAAGCGCGAGATTGAGGAACGGTACGGAACGAAGTTTTACATCACCAGCGAGAACGGAAAAACGGCCAAGGTGTACCCGATGGAGGAGTGGGAAAAGATCGAACAGAAATTGCTGAATATGCCCAATTCCAATCCGTCGAAGAAAAGACTCTTGACGGCAACCAGTTTCTACGGCCAGAACGCGGAGATGGATTCCCAGGGCCGAGTACTCCTCCCCCAGATGTTGCGGGAAAAGGCGCAAGTGATCGGAGATGTGGCAGTTTTCGGAATGCTGACGTTTCTTGAAGTGACGAACATGGATGCGATTCGCCAGGAGATGGATGCGAATCCTCTGACGGATGCGGATGCTGATGTTTTAGGCGCCTACGGGCTGTAGTGATGGAAGAAAACGCTCCTCAGGGAGCGCACGGTCGGAGCAAGCGACATGTGCCGGTTCTTTTAGAAGAAGCAATCGAATTTTTACGAATCCTGCCGGGCGGCACCTACATGGATGCAACGCTCGGCCTGGGCGGGCACAGTACAGCAATTGCCCGCCGGTTGGGTCCGGAAGGTCACCTGATCGCATTTGATCGCGATCCGGAGGCCATTGAAAGCGCAGCGGTACGGTTTGTGGCATTGCGGGCGGAGCTGAAAGAACAGATGCCCCGCATC
>JAJYBW010000288.1 GCA_021778815.1 Acidobacteriota bacterium
CACGGTTTCGCCCAGCTCGGACGGGTTCAAGAAGGATTTGGCCTGGTTTGCCGCGGTCTGCCGCGTCGTACTGGGGCTGCAGAATCTTCGCATCGGTTCGATCGGTGCGCGGCCGGCAGCATTCAATACAGTGCGCTACAGCGAAAAGCTGCTGGAGGCGAACGGCATCTCAGTTGAACCCATCGATCTGTCGGAGATTCTGGGCCGCATCGACAGGCTGAAGGATGGCGATAGCAACGTCGAAGCCAAGCTGGCGGCGATCAAAAAGTACGTCAAAACGGCTTCCGTGCCCGAACCAGCGCTGGTCAAGATGGCCAAGCTGGGCTGGGTGATTGAACAGTGGATGCAGCAGACCCAGACGACCATCAGCGCGGTGCAGTGCTGGACATCATTAGAAGAGTATTTTGGCGTGGTGCCATGCACCATTATGAGCATGATGAGCGAGAACCTGATCCCATCGGCCTGCGAAGTGGATGTGGTGGGTACGCTGAGCATGCATGCGTTGGCGCTGGCCTCCGAGACGCCGAGCGCACTGCTGGACTGGAATAACAATTACGGCGACGATCCGGACAAGGCAGTGTGCTTTCACTGCTCGAATCTGCCAAAGCATTTCTTCAACGACGTGGTGATGGATTTCCAGGCGATTATTGCGGGCACGGTGGGGAAGGAAAACACCTTTGGCACCTGCGTGGGCCGCGTCAAGGCGGGCACCATGAGCTATGCTCGCTTCTCGACAGACGACCGCAACGGAGAGATGCGCGGTTATGTCGGTGGCGGCAAATTTACCAACGATCCGCTGGAGACCTTCGGTGGCGCGGGCGTGGTGGAGATTCCGAGGCTGCAGAGTCTACTGCGCTTTATCTGCCAAGAAGGCTTCGAGCACCATGTCGCCGCCAACTTCTCAGAAACGGCCAGCGCTGTCTATGAAGCCGCCAGCAACTACCTCGGCTGGAATATGTATTTCCACGAGCCGGAAAAAGATTAGCGCCTCTCGTAGCGCGCCTCTTCTATGGGGACTGAAGTCCGCCGTCTACGCGAGTCCAGTTTATTTCTGCGTTGAGAAAACATATTCCGTGACGCTGTGAAATGTCTGGCCGGGCTTGAGTTCGGTCGAAGGAAACGCGGGTTGGTTCGGAGAATCCGGGAAATGCTGCGTCTCCAGACATAAGGCGGCACGTTTCTCGTAGACATGCCCATGCTTGCCATGAGCCGTGCCGTCCAGGAAATTTCCGGAATAGAACTGCACTCCGGGCTGCGTCGTTTTGACGGTCAAGACGCGGCCGCTCTTCGGATCCATCACCTGCGCCGCCTCGTGCATTCCGGGACCGTTCGTAGCGTGGTTCAGCACAAAGTTCTGGTCGTAACCTCTGGCGAATTTCAGTTGCTCATTGTCCTGGTCGATACGCTTTCCAATCACTGTCGGCGTACGAAAATCGAACGGCGTCCCCGCGACGGGTGCTAGCTCTCCGGTCGGGATCAGTCCGGCATTCACCGGTGTGTATCGATCCGCGGGGATGGTCATCACCTCGTCCAGAATGTCTCCATTGCCTTCGCCTGCCAGGTTGAAATAGCTGTGGTTGGTCAGATTCAGCACGGTGTCGGCATCCGTGGTCGCCGAGTATTCGATTTTCAGGGCATGCGCGCTCAGCGTATATCGCACGTGCGCCGTCAGAGTTCCCGGATACCCCTGATCCCCATTTTTGCTGACGAGGGTCATTTCCACTCCATTCGGAATCTCGTGGGCCGCCCACACTCGTTTGTCGAATCCGACAGTTCCACCATGGAGACTGTTGTCGCCGTCATTCTTCGGCAACTCATATCGCTTGCCGTCCAGAACAAATGTGCCATGGCCGATGCGGTTGCCGTAGCGCCCTACAATCGCGCCAAAGTATGTTTTTGGATCACCGAGGTAGCCGTCAAGGGAGTCGTATCCCAAGACGATATCGGCGATTTTTCCGTTACGATCGGGAACATCCAACGAAACTATCCGGGCGCCATAAGTCATGATGCGGGCGGACACGTCGCCATCTTGCAATGTGAACATCTCAATCGCTGTTCCATCCGGCATGGTGCCGAAGACTGACTTTTTTACTTCCGCCTGCATACACAACCCCTCAAGCCCGATAATGCACAACAAGCAAATATACGCGAATGCTCTACGGCTTATGGTAGCAATGTTCATCTATCGCTCCTATTGCAGGGTCACGTCGATGACCTGAATCGAGTACGGTGGAATCGCATGGCGCCAATCGGAAGAAACGTCATTTATATCACTTTGGACCGGGACGATTCTTGTGGGGTCTGCGAGTGAGTTGGTTTCCGCCGTCGAATGCCCGCCCAGGGTTGTCAATGCGGCGGTTCCCGCGGGCTTGTCTTTGCCAGTCAGCTGAATCTCGAGAGACTGTGCCTTCGATGAAGCGTTGACAACCTTCACATACAGCATTCGTTTCGACGTGTCCCTGGTGACGGAGGTAAACATCAACTGGGGCGCGCCGCTCAAAGTGGAGGCCGGGACTTCATTGCCGATGTGGCTGCTGAACATCACCTGGGCGTAATAGCTTGGCGAGCCATAACTCTGCAGGGCGTCATAGCCAATTAAATCCGGAACCCATTGCGATGCCCCGGGATTGACGTTGATGAACAACGGAGCATAGCTGGACATAATCACGATGTCACTGTTGCGTTCCAGGCCCGTCAACCAGGCGGCATCGGCCAAAGCGGCTCCCATGTCAGGTGTAGGTGAGCCTTCCCGCGTAGCCCACTCTCCGACGAAAATCTTTGGGCCCTTACGATCGGTTTTGTCGTAGTGGTGCGTGTCTTCGAAAAACTCCTGCGCTGTGCGATAGAAATGATCGTCGATCACGTCCGGCGTTCGCCTCTTCACCGGAGCGGTTGCGATTACCTGCAGTTTTGGGTAGGTCTTCTTGATGGCGTCGTAGAACTGCGCGAACCTCGCATCATAGCTGCCGGATTTATCGAATTCATCTTCATTTCCCACTTCGACATAGGTGAGAGGAAAAGGAGCGGGATGACCGTCCTTCGCTCGTACCGCGCCCCATTTGGTCTCGGGTCCGCCGCTGACGTATTCAATTTCGTCCAGCGCGCTCTGCACGTATGGCGCAAGCTCTGGACCCGGCGTCACATGCTCCTGCGCCATGGAGTAGCCGGCATAAACGGCCAGCACCGGCTGCATGTGCAGATCCTGACACCACTCCAGAAACTCCAGCAGGCCGAGTCCGTCGGAGCTGCGATAGCCCCAGGGACTGGGATGACTCGGCCGGTCCACCAATGGCCCCAGAGTTTGTTTCCATCGATAACGCTCGGCAATGTGGTCGCCTTCCAGATAATTTCCGCCGGGGAGGCGCAGGAAAGCCGGATGCATGGCCGCCAGCTTTTCCATAAGATCGATACGGTTGCCGTTGGGCGTGTTGTCGTAGGTCGGCGGAAACAGCGAGACCAGGCTGAACCAGACTGTTCCCTGTTGCGCCACCGTCAAGACAAGGTGGTTGCTGGAGGAGGCTGCGATTTGTCCGGTTTGCAGCGCAACCTTATATTGCTTCCATTGCGATGCCAGCGTGGGCACGCTGGCAGTAGCGATCACGGCGCCGGTGTTGTTATTCACCAGGCTCATCGTCACTGGACCCGAGGAATCGTGGTCAACCTTGGCATAGAAGGAGCCAACATATGTGGTGTTGGGTCGGAGCGGGATTCCCCAGTAGCCGTTGTTCACGATGCCGGCCGGATTGTCGTTATCGGCTCGCTGCACGGTCAGTTTCAGGCTGCTGGTTAGGGCGGTGCTGGGCCCGGTGGATTTGTCGATCATCATCGAAGCGCGGGCGTCTCCGTCCCGCAGGATTCGCCAGTGGTCGGGATGATTCAAATTATCTTGAAAGGCGCGGTTACGGATCAGCTCCGCATAGATACCGCCGTCGTAGGAATGATTGATTTCCTCGGTCATCAATCCATACAAGCTTGGGCTGACCTGGGCCACGGAGGTGTCTGTCTGAATTTTCAGCACGGCTCCTGAGTTTTGGGTCGCGGGCTGTTGCGCGAACAAGAGCGGTACCAGAGTCATGATGCCGAAGATGGTTCCCGCCAAGCGGTGAGTCGATCGAATCATCGCATATCCTCCATTCAATTTTGCCTGTTCTTGCCACTCTATCGAGAACTGGCGACGGACGCGAACCAAAGTGATGGAATGCTTTCAGGTCAGCTTTGAGGAAACTACGTTGCAAGCAAGTTCCAGCAAGCGAAACCTGGCATGACCAGGCGCTGCCTACATCAGGGCCACGCTTTGCTCAATCAGGTGTTTGGTGTCGATCACGGGATCAGCATCGGAGTCGGATTCCATGGAATAGTAGCCGCGATATCGCGTCGCTTTCGCAACTCCGAACAGCCCTGACAACGAAACCGTCTCACGCTTACCGCGGATCATCTTCGCGTCCTTCACATGGGCAATATTCCAGGCATGAGCAAACATGCGCTGAACTGCCTGCATATTGAATGGCTCGCCGCCGCCCATCAGGGAATTTGCGAAATCAGGCAGCGCCCTCAAGTACGCTCTGTCCGCTAACCGAATAGCCTCCAGAATGCGTTTGTCGGAGGGGAGAATCGGGTCATCGTTTTCCAGGTTGACCACGATGTTATGCGCGGCTGCATAATCCAGCGTCGGCTTTAGGGAACCTCTGAAAATTGGCGAGTTATGAAACTGCCCTGCGCTTGTCTGGCCTTGTCGGTTCAAAAGCGTTGCATTTTGCGGCTATGGGGCAGGTGTTTTGTCCGCGGGTGACTC
>JAJYBW010000289.1 GCA_021778815.1 Acidobacteriota bacterium
GACACGAAGAACTGGTTCGACCTCGGATGCCACATGACAGCTGGTATGGCGAGAGCGCTTTGCTTCGCCGCATCGCAACGCATAATTCCGCGAAGCGATCACGCTGTAGAGGCTTGGGAGGGTGCAGCTGCGAACGGCTTGCCGTTGGTCTGACAAGAACGGCTCACAAACCAAATCACTGAGCGTAGATTCAGGATAACACAGCCAGATCGCATTTCTCGAAATGCTTCTTGCATCACACGTTGCAGCGGTGCATACACCCCCTGCTGCAATCGTCGAAATTTCTACGAGCGAGCCGTCGCGCTGCGCGGCGCTTCCTTGCGGTGTTCCTTGTCCGGGGAGCTAACCATGCCCGGAATCCTCTCCACCGGCCGCTTGCGATCTTCGTGCGCGACGAGCAGGGCTTCCAGCTGTTGGATCAGGGCGGTGCTGTTCATCGGCTTCACCAGCATCTCATCCGCGCCATCGTCACGCCAGGCATCATCGCTCGTCGGGAAGGCGGTCAGCAGCGCCACCGCCGGCCGATAAGGGGCATCCTTCGCCGCCCTCGTCACTTCCAGGCCCGCTTGGTCGTTTTCCATGCGCATATCCGTAATCACCATCACAAATGTGGAAGTCCGCAGCTTCGACTTGGCATCGCGTGCTGACGTGGCCGTCTCCACATCAAAGCCGTGGATTTCCAAGAGGGCCTTTAAGGTAAGCAGGATGGCGGGTTCATCGTCGACCAAAAGAATACGGCGCTTCATATGGATGGAGTTCCCTTCTAGGTACGCAATCAATGGTAGCCAAGTCAGGCAGGGTTGTCGATTGGCAAGTCAATAGATTCCGCCGGTGGTATCGCGGTTGCTTGTCGCCCGATTGTTACACTGGCAGGGTGACGGGATACCACGTGGAAAACTTCGGATGCCGCGCCAGCCAGGCTGACGGAGATGCCATTTCCGCGGGCTTGGAAGCCCTCGGTGCCTGTCCGGCAGAGGCCGCCGCGGCACCCGACGTCGTGGTGGTGAACACCTGTTCCGTCACCGCCGAAGCCGATCGCGACGCCCGCGCGTACATTCGGCGCGTCCAGCGCGGCAATCCGAGGGCTCGCATTGTTGTGACCGGCTGCTATGCGCAACGCGCCCCGGACGAAATCGCCGCTTTACCCGGAGTCTTTGCGGTCGTGGGTAACAGCCACAAAAGCCAGGTCGCGTCCATTGCGCTATCCTCCGTCGAGCATCTTCCAGCAACATTGCCAGGACAGCCTGACGGGGTCGTCGAATGCCAAAATTCCCGTGTTGCTATGGCAACCTCGGCCTCGCATTTTGTGCCGGTCGGGTCGCTTGCGTCGGCCCCGAGTTTTGGTCGTGAGCGGTTGCTCGGTGCACCCGCTTTTGTCCTCGCCGGAGACATCTTCGCGCACAGTGATTTCGAATTACCATCGCTGCCGTCCTCTGCGATCGAGCGCCTGGCAGAATCCTCCGCTGCGCATCGCACTCGGCCTGCGCTCAAGATTCAGGATGGCTGCGGCAATCGCTGCACGTTTTGCATCATCCCTTCCACTCGCGGCAACAGCCGGTCTCTGCCGAAGCCGCAGGTGCTCGACTCGGTCGCACAATTCATCGCCGCCGGCGGGCAGGAACTCGTCCTCTCGGGCATCAACCTGGGCCGGTGGGGTCGCGACCTGGTGCCGCGATTGCGCTTTGAAGATTTGCTGGCGGAAATCTTCGAAACCACAGCTTTGCCGCGCCTCCGCATCAGCTCTGTTGAACCGATGGATTGGACGGACGGCCTGATCGCACTGTTATGCCGCTACGGGCAAAGCGAATATCCTCGGCTTGCGCGACACGCTCATGTGCCCTTGCAATCCGGATCGGATGCCGTGCTGCGCCGCATGCACCGCCGCTACCGGCCGTGGCATTACGCTGAACGGCTGGCGAAAATTCGCTCGGCATGCCCGGACGCCGCCATCGGCGCCGACGTGATGGTGGGCTTCCCTGGCGAAACCGAGGAAGAGTTCCGCGAGAGCTGCGACTTCATCGCCGCCCAGCCGCTGACCTATCTGCACATTTTTCCGTTTTCCGCGCGGCCCGGCACTCCCGGCTGGGACCTGCATCGGCTCAATCCCGTACCTCCGGCCGTAGTCCGCGAACGCATGACCGCTTTGAGCGATCTGATCCAGCAGAAGAATCTCGCCTTCCGCTCGAGCTTCATCGGAAAGCAGCTCAGCGCGGTGACGCTGGTTTCACCCAAACAAAAATCCGGGAGCGGCTCCGGCCTCAGTCCGCGAACCCCGACCATGACCACTGCCGCGATGACAGATAACTTCATTTCCGTCGAAATCGCGGGTAATCTGCCGCCAAATCTGCTGGTTCCCGCGCAGATCAGCGGCCTCACGCCGAACGGCCTGTCCACCACAATTGCCCGAGAAATCCGTTCCATCGCATGAAAATTTGGCAACCGTGCGCCCGCGCCCATCATCTGCTGCAGTAACAATCAAGGCCAGTCCACCACGCAGTCGACGGCCTGTTCAGCCGTGAATGGTATACTCACGAGGCGAGGTATATCCTCGCGCAACCGGGAGGCGGCACATCGATAAGCGTTCGGCGAAAAGTTTTATCCGCATCAACGATCGGATACGCGCGCGTGAAATTCGCGTCATTGACGAAAATGGAGAGCAGCTCGGCGTTCTCCCACCCTTTGAAGCTCTCAAAATTGCTCGCGAACGCGGCCTCGACCTGGTAGAGATCTCTCCCAACGCCGTGCCGCCGGTTTGCCGCATTCAGGATTACGGCAAGTTCCTCTACGAAAAAGATAAGAGCGAACGGGCTGCGCGCAAAAAGCAGAAGGTCATCACCATCAAGGAAGTCAAGCTCTCGGTCACCGTCGATGAGCACGACTACCAGACCAAGAAAAATCAGGCCATCCGCTTCCTCCACGATGGCGATAAGGTGAAAGCCTCGCTGCGTTTTCGCGGCCGTCAAATGGCCCATCGCGAATTGGGATATCAGATTATCAATCGCCTGATTCAAGATGTCGGCGACAGTGGCATCGTGGAATTTCATCCGCGCATGGAAGGCACAACCCTGCACGCCATCCTCGCCCCCGGCAAAAAGGTCGAGTCTGCGAAGAAGCCCGAAGCGCCCAAGCCTGACCCGCGAAAGACGGCATCCAGGCCGGTGGAAACCGCTGAGTCAGTGCCGACTCCCGCCACCCAGGCCTGAATCCAGCTTTACCGCAACAGCAAGTATTTCTAGCCGGAGAGAACCTGCCTTCAGTAGGCTCTCTCCGGCTTTAATCTTTTCTCCGCACTCGCTCTTAGCGGCAATCAACGATAATTCTTTCTAGGGGAAAATTCATGCATCGCGTCATTCGCGCCGGCCTGGTTGGATTTGGCCACGGCGGCACCATCTTTCATGCGCCGTTTCTGCACGCCGTCGATGGCCTGGAGCTGGTCGCCATCCTGCAGCGACACGGCGATTCCGCCGCGCAGACGTATCCCGGCGTCGCCATAGCGCGCAGTATGCCGGAGTTGCTGGCGCACCCCGACCTCGACCTGATCGTCATCAGCACGCCACCCTCGACACATTTTGATCTGGCCGTCCAGGCCCTCGAAGCTGGCAAGCATGTGGTTCTGGATAAGCCGTTCGTTGCCACCAGCCAGGAAGCGCGGCAACTCATCGAACTGGCACGAACCCACAGGCGAATCCTCTCCGTCTATCAAAATTGCCGCTGGGATGGAGATTTCAATACGGTTCAACAAATCCTCGGCTCCGGAGAACTCGGGCGGCTGGTCACGTTCGAGTCGCGCTACGACCGCTACCGGCCCGGCCCGCGCACCAAGCCCTGGCAGGAGAAGACTCTTCCAGGCAACGGCGTGCTGCATGACCTGGCAGCGCATCTGGTCGATCAGGCCTTGGTGCTGTTCGGCACACCTGAGGCTGTGATTGCCGATGTTCGCCTGGAGCGCGACCTGGCGGTCGTCAATGATGCGTTCACGTTGATCCTTTACTATCCGCGCCTGCGCGTTCTGCTCAGTTCCACCATGCTGGCTCGCACCGCCGGACCGCGCTTCGTCGCCCACGGCACGCTGGGTTCTTTCGTGAAGTATGGCCTCGATCCGCAGGAGCGCGCGCTGCAAGGCGGCGCAATCTTAGGCGGTCCGCACTGGGGAGAAGATCCTGAGGCCAACTGGGGAACGCTCGCGACCATGCGCGATGGCCACCCGGTCGAGCGACGTGTCCCCACCCTGCCCGGCGACTATCGCAAGTATTACGAGAATGTTCGCGACGCTATCTGGGGAGTCGCTCCGCTGGCCGTCACCCCGGAACAGGGCTGGCGCACCATCCGCCTGCTGGAACTGGCGCTGGAAAGCAGTGCAGCGCGCTGCGCACTGTCCTGCGCGCCACTCGATCTGACGCCGTAGCGATACATCCTGGAAAACTATTCCTCGTGCAACAGCTGGTTTGGATCGATGTGCAGCGCGCGGCGTGCCGGAATCCACGTCGCCAGCAATCCCAGCAGCGCCATCGTCACAACCACACCGATCATCACGACCGGGTCCCGCGGCGTCGCCTCATAGACAATTTGCGCCAGCAACCGGCTGGCGAGTGCGCCGAGCAGCAATCCCGCAATCGACCCGACGATAAGCAGTCCGAGAGGCCTGGCCAACGCGGTCGCGGTAATCCCGACAATCAGGATAGGATTACGTGTCCAAGCCCACCTGTTTACGTGCAACGTTGTATAGATTTCCAGGCTGCGGCACGTTCAGCGGCTTCAGGATCAGTGCATTCAACAC
>JAJYBW010000290.1 GCA_021778815.1 Acidobacteriota bacterium
TTGTGTTTGCGTGATCACCAGCACCTCATCCAACCGCGACAGGTTCACCGCGGGACGAACAATAACGGCCACGTAGGGATTGCGCTCGGGATCATTGACTACGCGCTCCACGGTGCCGACCGGCAGGCCGGAGGGATACACGCTATCGCCGCCGCTGGTGATCACTTGCTCGCCGGTTTGAATGCGTTCATCCGGAAGAATGTCGATGATTTCCGTTTGCCCTGCAGAATTGCCGCGCAGAATCCCGCGCAGTCGCGTCTGGGTCAGGACGATGCCGAGACCACTGGTTTGATCGTTGATTTCGAGCACCTGGGCGGTGTTGAAAAACACATCGCGCACCTTGCCGACGACGCCGTCGGGGGTGATGACCGGCATATCCGTCTTGAGCCCGTCTTTCGAGCCTTTGTCGATGACCAGCACGCGAGACAAATCCGTGCCGCTGGTACCGATGATGTGAGCCGCCACCGTTTTGGCGATGTACTGCTGCTGAAAGCCGAACAACTTCTGCAGGCGCAATCCTTCGCGAGCATCGACGGCAAGAGAGGACTGTTCGAGGCGCATACGGTTCAGTTCCGACTGCAGTTCCTGATTCTGCTGGCGGACATGACGCAGATCTACATAGTTATGCCAGGTGTGACTGACTCCGTGGCCGACAGACAGAAGCACCCGCTCGAACGGCGAAAAAGCAGTCGCCACCCAATAGCGGATGAGGCGGGTCTGTTTTCCATCCTGGCCGGGATTGGGACGCCGAACCTGCACGGCTAGGCCGAACAACTGCGCCAGCACGATGGCCAGCAGGATCAGCGGATTCCGGTAGCGGCTGAGAAAAGATTCCATGGGGCTATGGTCGGGTTACGAGGAGCGTACCTGGCAACCCGGCGGACATTTGGGGGAGGGCAAAATTAATCAATCTTGATCTTGCGCAGCAAACGGAAGTCCGACAGCATTTTTCCCGTGCCCAGTACGACAGAGGCCAGTGGATCGTCGGCGACGGAAACCGGCAGCCCCGTTTCTTCGCGAATCCGCTTGTCCAGATTTTTGATGAGCGCGCCGCCGCCGGTCAGAACAATGCCACGGTCGCTGATGTCGGCGGAAAGTTCCGGCGGGGTGCGTTCCAACGCAACGCGAATCGCGTTCATGATGGTGCTGATGCATTCCGCCAGGGACTCGCGAATTTCGCTGTCGTCGATGGTGATGGTCTTGGGCACGCCTTCAATCAGGTTGCGGCCCTTGATCTCCATGGTGACCGGCTTGTCCAGCGGATACGCCGAGCCCAGTTCCATCTTGATATGTTCGGCAGTACGCTCGCCAATCAGCAGATTGTATTTGCGCTTCAGGTAATTCATGATGGCCTCGTCCATCTGGTTGCCGGCCATGCGGACGGAACGCGAATAGACGATGCCGGAAAGTGAGATCACCGCGATATCGGTAGTCCCGCCGCCGATGTCGACCACCATGTTGCCGCCGGGTTCTGTAATGGGCAGACCTGCGCCAATGGCGGCGACCATGGCTTGCTCAACAAGATAGACTTCGCTGGCCTTGGCGCGATAAGCGGAATCTTCGACAGCGCGTTTTTCCACCTGGGTAATTTCCGACGGAACCCCAATGACAATGCGCGGATGGACCAGCATCTTGCGGCCATGCGCTTTTTGAATAAAGTAGTTCAACATCTTTTCCGTGACCTTGAAGTCGGCAATGACGCCGTCTTTCATCGGCCGGATGGCGACGATGTTGCCGGGAGTGCGCCCCAGCATTTCCTTGGCTTCCTTGCCCACCGCTTCCACTTCGCCCGTGGTCTTGTTCAGCGCAACAATGGAAGGCTCATTGACAACGATGCCCTTGCCAGCCGCGAAGACAAGCGTGTTGGCCGTGCCAAGGTCGATGGCCAGATCGCTTGAAAACAAGCTGAACAGCGAACGCAGATTGTGGCTGCGTGAGGAGCGTGAGTGATAGCCGTTAGAGGACATTCAGTGTTTTTGCGTGCTTTCAGGGGAATCGTGTTACCTCCCATTGTAAGGCCATGCGAGATTGGCTGCGGTTGGAAACCTTGCTCCGGGGAATCGTGGAAGGTATCAACCGCGGGAATGCCCCGGTGTCTTCACGCAGGTATGAAACGGGGGAGCGGCACGGCGGCGAAACATCAGGATCTGAGGAGCGAGGTCGTGACTTTAGTTTTTGCGACGTGGCCGTTCAGCGTCGCGCTTCTTGGCTGCCTTTAAAGGAAGCTGCGGTTCGGTCATACGCTTGGGATCGAGAATCTCGGCGATTTCTTTTTCGCTGAGCAGATGTTGCTCGCGCGCAAGCTCGACGATGGTGCGGCCGGTGGCGATGGATTCCTTGACGATTTCCGCCGCTTTGGCATAGCCGATGTAGGGATTCAGCGCGGTCGCGAGCGAGACGGTGCTTTCGGCATATTGCTGGCAGCGGGCTCGATTGGCGGTGATGCCGGAGATGCAATGCTGGTCGAACTGGCGGAGCATATTGGCGAGAATCGTGATGGACTGCAGGACGTTGGTTGCCATGGTGGGCATCATGACGTTCAGCTCCAACTGGCCGGCCTGCACGGCGAGAGCGACTGCGGTGTCATTGCCGATAACCTGAAAGCTGACCATGGCGGCCAGCTCCGCCATCACCGGGTTGATTTTGCCGGGCATGATGGAGGAGCCGGGTTGCAGGCTGGGAAGAGTAATCTCCGCGAGTCCGGTATTGGGGCCGGAGGCAAGCAGGCGCAGGTCGTTTGAGATGCGAATGACCTCGAGCGCCAGCGAACGCAGCGCGGCGCTGATGTCTGCCATGCAGGCGTTCGACTGCATGGCCCAGCGCATATCGCGGGCGGGAGTGAGTTTCTGGCGGGAGAGCCTGGCGAGGCGGGCGATGGCCTCGACGCGATAGTGCGGATGGGTGTTGATGCCGGTGCCGACGGCAGAACCGCCGAGGCCAAGTTCGCGCAGGCCGTTGGATTGTTGGGCAATGTTGGCGCGGGATTTGCGGATGGCGACGGCGTAGGCGGCGAACTCCTGGCCGAGGCGAAGCGGGACCGCGTCCTGCAAATGGGTGCGGCCGGATTTGAGAATGCTGT
The DNA here is from genome assembly GCA_021778815.1 of Acidobacteriota bacterium. Lineage (GTDB taxonomy): Bacteria > Acidobacteriota > Terriglobia > Terriglobales > Acidobacteriaceae > JAKAAZ01. Next base: position 3,080 of record JAJYBW010000290.1, read on the forward strand.
CGAACTCTTTGGCTTTCTTTTCGAAGCTGTCGGCTAACGATTCAAGCACCGGGTAGAGCGTTTCGAGCGCCAGCAGCGTGCCCAGGCGCATGGCTGTGGGAAAAACATCGTTGGTGGACTGGCCGTAGTTCACGTGGTCGTTGGGATGGACGTGAGCGTACTCGCCGAGCTTGCCGCCGAGCAGATCATTGGCGCGATTGGCGATCACCTCGTTGGCATTCATGTGGAAGCTGACGCCGGCGCCGGCCTGAAAGACGTCGACGAGAAATTGCTCATCCCACTTGCCGTCGATGACCTCCTGCGCAGCTTTTGAAATGGCGTCGGCACGATGCGCGTCGATCAGCCCGAGTTTTTTGTTGGTCTCGGCGGCAGCGCGCTTGATCAGGCCGATAGCGCGGATGAGCAGCGGGTGAGCGCGCATCCCGGAGATGGGATAATTCTGCACGGCACGGACAGTCTGCGCTCCGTAGTAGGCGCGTGCGGGGACTTCGACGAAGCCGAGCGAATCTTTTTCTTTGCGTGTTTTGGGCATGATGGATACCTCCGCCTTCGTAGGCCAGACACCTGCTAGTGTAGTAGCCTTTCGCCATGGACGAATCGAGGCAGGGGAGCGTCGCGGCCATCAAAGCCAACGTGAAGATGGCGCTCGACACCCTTTGGGAAAAGGGCTCAGCGATAACTCACGACAGCGTTAAAAACCCTTCGTCGTTTGTGGAGCCTCCGCATATTTACCACTACACGACGGACATGGGACTCTGGGGCATTCTGAAAAGTGGCGATCTCTGGCTCACTGACATTTTCTCTTTGAATGATCCGTCGGAACTGGAGCATGGCTTTAACCTGGCGAATGACAAGCTCGACCAGAAAGCAGAGGAAGATCCCGCAAAATACAGTGAGATTGCCAAGAGTCTCGGTAAGTTGCGCATAGGAGAGGATCACAATCTCCTTCGTTTTTTCGTCTGCTCGTTCAGCAAAAGCGGAGATGATCTCGGCCAATGGCGTGGATATGCAGCGGATGGGCGCGGCTACGCAATTGGCTTCGAAACTATCCCTCTGAAAGATAGATTTCGTGGTGGACAATCCGTAACTTCGGGCGGAGGTGAATTCCTGGTGGAATATCAGGACGATAAGCTCGTCGATATCTATGGGAAGCTGTTTGACCTGGTGCTCGCGGAGGAGTCCAAAATTAGCCAGAACGATCCTGATTATTGCTCTGATTTAGGGAAGATGTACTTTCGCCTCATCTTGCACGCCTCGGTCTACTTTAAGCACAAAGCATATTGTAACGAGCGTGAATATCGATTTTTCAATATCGAGAAAGAGCCTGAATCGAACAAAATCCTGAAGAGGACTCGCAACTTTGAATTGATCGATTACAAACAATTCGATTGGAAAAGCGCGGGAACAGATGTTCTCAAGGAAATTGTTATCGGTCCAGCGGCAGACTTTGAAAAGTCCAAACGCTTCGCAGAAGAGTGCTTGCGCGAGTCTGGCATCGACGTCGCAAGTGTCGAAATAATTCAATCGCGAATTCCGTATAGGCCTGCATGACAGCGCTTCATCGGCGCGCCTAGAATTAAGGGATCCCACTCCCTTCAAGGAAAACACCAATCATTATGGCTACGATTCGCCAGCAGGATTTTATTGAGAGCGTTGTCGACGCGTTGCAGCACA
>JAJYBW010000291.1 GCA_021778815.1 Acidobacteriota bacterium
CTCAGCGATCCGGAAAAGCCGTTCATCGCCATCCTCGGCGGCGCCAAAGTTTCGGACAAGATTCAGGTGATCCATAACCTGCTCGACAAAGTCGATGCGCTGCTGATCGGCGGTGGTATGGCCTACACCTTCCTGAAAGCCAAGGGACAGGACGTCGGCAAGTCTCTGCTGGAAGTGGACAAGCTCGATGTAGCGCGGGAGGCCATGGAAACGGCAGCCAAGCGCGGTGTGCGCTTTCTGCTGCCGGTCGATCACGTGCTGGCCGACAAGTTTGCCCCCGATGCGCAAACCAAAATCTCTGCCGGCAATAAGCCCTTCCCTGCCGACTGGATGGCCCTCGACATTGGTCCTGAAACCATCGATCTTTTCGTGGATGAAATCTCTCGCGCTCGAACCATCGTGTGGAATGGACCGATGGGAGTTTTCGAAATGCCGGCCTTCGCGCATGGCACCATGCAGGTCGCGCAGGCTGTCGCGGACAATCCCTCGGCAATTTCCATCGTCGGCGGCGGAGATTCAGTGGCCGCGGTTCATAAAGCCGGCGTCGCCGACAAAATCACACACATTTCGACCGGCGGTGGCGCGTCGCTTGAGTTCCTTGAAGGCAAAAAACTACCGGGCGTAGAAGCCCTGACGGAGAAGACCGCGTGAGCACTCGCAAGCCCCTGATTGCCGCTAACTGGAAAATGTACAAAACACCCTCCCAGTCGAGCGAATTTGTTACAGCCTTTCTTCCCTTGGTTCACAATCACACCCGCGACGAAATTGTTCTCTGCCCTCCGTTCGTCGACATTGCCGCCGTCATTGCAGGTACTCGCGGCAGCCACATCCACGTCGGCGGACAGAACATGATCTGGCAGGAAGAAGGCGCGTTCACCGGAGAGATCTCCGCGCCAATGCTGGTCGCCTGTGGATGCTCCCACGTGATCCTCGGCCACTCCGAACGCCGCCAGTTTTTCGGCGAGATCGATGAAACCGTCAACAAAAAGCTGCATACCGCCCTGAAGCACAAATTGACGCCGATTGTCTGCGTCGGAGAATTACTGGCGGAGCGCGAAGCTGGCCAGACGGAAGAAGTATTGCTGCGACAAACCTCGAAGGCTCTCCATGGCATCGCACCCGATGCTGCCCAATCGATCGTGATTGCCTATGAACCCGTGTGGGCCATTGGCACCGGCAAAACAGCCACGCCTCAGATGGCCGCAGACGCCCATCACATCATTCGCGAGCAAGTGGCGCGCTCGCTCAGCCGTGAGATCGCCGACAAAATGCGCATCCTCTACGGCGGCAGCGTGAAACCAGAGAACGCCAGCGCATTGATGAGCCAGCAAGACATCGACGGTGCCTTAGTGGGCGGCGCAAGCCTCGATCCACACTCTTTTTCTAAAATCGTTCTGTACTAGTTCAAGAGGTTTTCGCTGCATGTATTCTTGGATAGAAACGCCGCGCAACCATGCTCTAGAGTAGTTGCGCTGATCAGTTCGCTTCTATTGTTGTAACCGCCGGCTTTCCCGTTTGTCGCCAAAACTTCATGCCCTTGCGCGCTGTCATTTTTGATTACGGTCTCGTATTGTCCGGTCCGCCGGAACCAAATGCACGCGCACGTCTGCTGGAAATCTCGCAGCTTTCGCCGGAGGTTTTCGATGCGAATTACTGGCGCTATCGACTCGACTACGACCGCGGCACATTGAATGGACACACCTACTGGCCTACCATTGCTCGCGATGCTGGAGTGTCTTTTTCTCCGCAAGAAATCGAAGCACTGATCGAGCAGGATGTGCTCCTGTGGGCGACGGTCGACCCGGTCATGCTGGAGTGGGTGGGTCGTGTTCGCGCTTCAGGAATGAAGATCGCGATCCTGTCGAACATGGGCGAAGACCTGCTCGCCCACATGCGGGAGAATTTTAGCTGGTTGGACCGCTTTCACCACCTCACATGGTCCTGCGAATTGAACCTGATTAAACCCATGGCGGCGATCTACGAACATACGCTGGAGAAGCTGAATGTTCGCGCCGACGAAGCGCTCTTTCTCGATGATCGCCTGGAAAACGTAGAGGGCGCGCAAGCCGTCGGGATGCATAGTCTTCTATTCCGCGGCGTTCGCGACCTGCAGCAAAACTTACAGCGAGAAGGTCTAGCCAGCCAGCTTCCGCCATTGCCGGATAGCAAACTTCACGTCTAGTTATCGATCATGCTGTTCGGATGCGAATCGGATTTGGACTAACAGCTACTGCGCCAGCAGCGACGGTTTTTCCATCAGGATGGGAACTTGTTCGACAATTTCAACATTGAAGCCCTGCAATGCAGGGACGTGCGTCGGAGTGTTCGTCAGTAGTCGAATCTTATGGATTTTCAGGTCGGAAAGAATCTGTCCACCCAGCCCTACTTGCCGCAGGATTCGATATTGCCGATCCTCACTGCGCTCATGCGTGCGCGGATCTCGATGAAACACCAGCCTCGCCTGCGGCCCTTTGGTATCGATGCCAAAGCCTTTTGTGTTGTTATGCAGATAAATCAAGGCACCGCGTCCCGCTTCAGAGATCATCTGCAGCGAACGACGCACGACCTGCTGGCAATCGCATAACGGAGTGCCAAACACATCTCCGGCCAGGCAGTGTGTATGTACCCGGACCAGTACCGGTTCGTCACCTTCCGCAACATCGCCATAAACGAGTGCGACATGGCTTTCGCCGCCATCCACTTCGCTCTCATAGGCGATCATGCGAAAATCCCCAAACGGGGTGGGCAGCATCGATTCCGCCACGCGATAAATATTGCGCTCGTTTTGCAGGCGATATCGAATTAATTCTGCAACCGTCAGCAGCTTAATGCCGTGCTCTCCGCAAAATGCAATCAGGTCCGGCACGCGCGCCATCGTGCCATCGTCCTTCATAATTTCGCAGATCACCCCCGCGGGTATCAGGCCCGCCATGCGCGCCAGGTCTACGGACGCTTCCGTCTGGCCGGCACGCACCAGCACGCCGCCACGACGGGCACGCAGCGGAAACACGTGTCCCGGCCGCGCCAGGTCCGCAGCTCCCGACGCAGAATCGATCGCCACGCGGATCGTGTGGGCACGATCGTGCGCGCTGATTCCTGTCGTGACCCCTTCGCGGGCCTCAATGCTTTCTGTAAATGCCGTGCCGAAACGCGAGGTATTTTCTTCCGTCATGGGTCGCAGACGAAGATGGTCGGCTCTATCTTCCGTGAGCGCCAGGCAAATCAGGCCGCGTCCAAATCGCGCCATAAAGTTAATGGCTTCCGGAGTGACAAACTCCGCCGCCAGGGTCAGGTCCCCTTCATTCTCGCGATTTTCATCATCGACCACGACGATCATGCGGCCGGCACGAATCTCTTCCAGCGCGGTTGGGACATCGACAAATGGAGTGGGTGTGACCATTGCACTTATTGTACCCAGACGCCTTCTTGCGAACACTTTCCTACAAAAGAAATGCCACCCCGGTTGAGGTGGCATCTCTAATGGCAAATTGCTTTTCTACAGCGAAGATTCGATTTCAAAACCCCAGGCTTCTAACAGCGCTTCCGGAATATACTTCGAGTTTTTGTTCCGGCGCGCCCATTCCCGTAAGCGGGTCGACCGAATGTACTGGTCCGGGGTTAGTTTGTATTCCTTGACAACCTGTTCAAAAGAAGTCACCGTAGGCACAACCGGACCGATCGGTTCGGGCTTGCCCCAGTTTGGATTTCCGCGGCGTTTTGCCATGAATTCGCTATTCCTTTGCTGGCTAGAGTGTGTGCGGGTTCAACGAGAGAAAGTGCGATCACCCTTGCAGAGGGGGTGCGAAGGCGTGAACCATCTGTAAGTATACGAAGAAATGCTCCAAAAATCAATAGCGATTGAGGCTCTTCTGCAATCAAACAGCAATAAACCTCGCCCGAAGCACAAGAAAAGAAAGGAAGCCGAGCCATTCAGTGGTGGATGCGGAGTGCCTCCCGCAGCAACACTTCCGCGCCGCGCCAGAAGATCTGCACCCCGATCGCCAACAAAATAAAGGAGATAATCCGCAGGATTCCATGGATTGTCTGCCTGGACACCTTGCGCGCCAGGGCGGGTGCATAGCCATAGGCGAAATACACCATGCCGCACAACACGACAACCGCCAGAAACAGACCAAGTTGGCTGAAAATGCTCTCAATCGTGCTTGGCTGCTCGGCGTGGGCTGCCAGCGTAAGAGTAACGACCACACAACCCGGGCCAGCCGTCAGCGGAAAAGTAAAAGGATAAAAAGTCTTGGCATCCAAGTCGTGCAATGAACTGGATGGCGCAGAGGTTTGCGCCGTATCCGGGACATCCGGTTGATTCAGCAAATTCCAACCCATGGAGGCAAGAACCAACCCGCCTGCGACCTGGATGACAGGAAGTGATATTCCGAAGAATGTCAGGACCAGGGCTCCAGCCAGGTCGACGACCATCAGAAACAAGACGGTATAAAGGGCGATTCTGCGAGCAAGTCGTCGATAGACAATCGCGTCGGCTGGTCCTGCGAGCCCCAGAAATAACATCGCAGATCCTAATGGGTTGATCAGGGGAAATAGCGCGGTAAACGCAATCGTGAAGAAATCGAATAGGCGAACTAAGAGAGGAAAGATGCGCTCCTGCATTCTAGTGCTACTGTAGCAAAGCGCTGGGAATATTTTGAACGCAGCGACGATGGAAAATGTTAGGGGCGACGCTGATCTTCTCCTGAGAAATCC
>JAJYBW010000292.1 GCA_021778815.1 Acidobacteriota bacterium
ACCGACCAGGGCGTAGGCGCCGACGGAACCGGTGAGCGCGGGAAAGAAATGTTTTTCAAAGCTGCCGACAGATGCGCCCAGCATCGCCCCGATAAATAAGGTTGGCGCGAACATGCCTCCCGGGGTGCCGCTGGAAAAGGACACGGTGGTGGCGAAGATTTTCAGGATGGCGAGCGCGAGCAGGACGTGCCATAGATACTCCCCATGCATGGCGTGGTCGATGGTGCTGTAACCGGAACCCATGACCTGAGGAAAGCCGAAGAAGCCGACCGCGCCGACGATGAGGCCGGCAGCGCCAGGTTGCAGGACCTGGGTCCAGTTGGGGAGCGAGCGGAGCCAGGGACGCAAGGTGGCGAGCAGGCGGGAAAAGAGGACAGCAGCAAATCCGCCGACGATACCAAGGACAGCGTAGGCCAGCAGCTCTCGGTTGTCGCGCAGGGTAATCGGCGGAATGTGGAACATGGGCTGCGCCCCCCAGAAATAGCGGGCGACAACGACGCTGGAAACCGCGGCCAGCACGATGGAGCCGAGGACGGCGGCACTCCACGCACCGATGACTTCTTCAATGACAAACAGAATGGCGGAGATAGGCGCGTTAAAGGCCGCGGCCAGGCCGGCGGCGGCGCCGACCGGAGCGAACAGGCGAAGCCGCTCGCGGCTCAGATGCAGACGACGGCCGATCAGCGAGGCGATGCCGGCGCCAATCTGCAGGGATGGATCTTCCGGCCCGAGCGATTGGCCGGAACCGATGGCCAGCGCCGAGGTGATGAATTTTCCGATCATGGTGCGAACGGAAATGTAGCCGTTGTAGATGTAGAGCGCGGCTTTTGTCTGGTTGATGCCGCTGCCGCGGGCCTGCGGGAAAATGTATTTGACCATGAGACCAAGCAGCAGGCCGATAAACATGGGAGCCAGCAGCAGGCGATATTGGCCGGGGTGAGGCACGGAGCCAAGCAGCAGCACGCGAAGCCATTCAATGGACATGCGGAAGCAGACGACCAGCAGCCCAGAAAGAATGCCGATGAAGATGGAGAGGACAAGGAAAAGGCGATCGCCGCGCGTGGGGGCGATGCGCTGAATTTCCGCGTCGCTCAGCTGGAAGGCCGGCGTGGTGGCGGAAGCGGCCAGCGGCAACCGTGGCGTGGCGACGGAAGTTGAAGTCGGGCTGGCAGTCAATTCACTCATTCTGCTTTGTCCGGGGTCTGTGCCAATTGCAGCAGCAGCGCATCATCGCCGGTGGGCGTGCCACAGACTTTTGCGGTCACGATCTCCGCCTGGTTTGTCCAGGCAGTGACTCGGTCCTGCAGCGGCGCATTGCCTTGCAGCGCATGGACGTCGGGCGATCCTAATGCAGTCCATTGCGGGCCGAGCGCCAGCAGATCGGCGTTGGTGGCGTTGGGACCGTTGTAGGACTGCAATATCTGCAGGCACCTTTCATAGCGCCGGTGTGCGATATCGGCGTCCTGCAGCAGGCGGATGTCGTGCGCGCGGGGAAGCAAGCTATCGAACGGAATCAGCTGCAACATGCGCTGGTATTTTTCCAACTGCAATTCGACGGATTGATTTTGCTGCGGGGTTCCGGCGGATGGGTGCTGATGCAACTTAGCCATATAGCGCAGAAGCGCCTGGTTGGCTCGCTTGTATTGGCCGAGGGAGGCGGCGATTTGCGATTCCGCATCGAGGGAGGCGAGCACCTGAGCGGGGGCGGCGTTGCGGTGATGCTCGACGCGTTGATAGGTCGTCAATGCGTCGGTGGGATCATCCGCTTCGCGCAGCAGATTGGCAATCTTAAAGAGAGCGGCCGGATTGTCAAGAGAATTTCCTTCGGCCGCGAGGAGCTGCCCCTGGGCGTCGACCGGCCGGCCGAGAGAGATGAGATATTGTGCCAGCTCGAGACGAATTTGCAGGCGGCGCTCGGTTCCCTGCCCGCTCCACCGACCGTTCAACGCCGACTGATAATAGTCGATGGCCTGCTGCGAGTTGCCGCGACGAACGGCGAGGCGGGCCAATTGGAGATTGAGATATCCGTCGCCAGGTTCGGCATCGTGCAGGGTGGAAAAATAGGCTGCGGCTTCTTCGGTGCGACCGGAAGATGCCAGCGCTTCGGCCAGTGCCATTTGATAGTCGGTGTTGGTAGAGGAGAAGGAAAGGGCCGAGCGAAAGTCTTCGACAGCCTCGGCGGGATGACCCTGGGTCATGGCGACCTGGCCACGCTGGTACCAGCGTTTCTCAAGGACGCTGCGATGTTCCGCGAAGGAGTGGAAGAAGAAATAGGTGAGTACTCCAATGGCGATGGTAATCAGGGTCAGACTGAGCAGGGCCAACGTATCCTGGACGATGAGTCGGCGGCGCTGGATTCGCTCGGCGGGGGTGAGGTGCAGTTTACTCTCTGCGGCGCTAGCGGCTGACATAGGATTCGAACGTGGACATTTGTATTATCTCTAAACTTAAGCGGGAATTGAGCCTGGATGCCGTATCAAATTGATTTTGGCTCATAACCTTTTCGTTTCCGGGGCGTCGAATAGAGGCGGACTCATTCTGCTTAGATGCTGTCGATGTCCTGCGACGAAACGATGGGCTGATGATTCCTGCAGCTATCCCAACAAGCGGTCATTGCGTTGGCGGACGTGAGCCACGGGTTACAATCGTAGAGTGACTTGCGGGCATCATTGAAAAAACGGCTTAGCGAAAATTAAGAACTCGCATCGGAGCAAGGGAAGGTTTTGAAAGGGTACATGCACGACAGCCCGACAACTGAACGGTTATGGTGTGCCCGGATGAATTCCGGGCGGCGCGCGTTTGATGGCCGGTTCAGTGTTTGTCTGCTGATTGTAGTGTTGGCGGTGTTTGGCTGGGTGATGCACCGGCGGCTGACGCAGTACGATACGCCGCAGCAAGCCATCCATCAGTCGACAGCCATCAAGGCGTGCGTCACCAAGCGCAACCCAATCAGCGTGCCGTCGTTGCAGGGAACGGACGCAGATGCCTTGTTCCTGTTGGCATTTGCCTTAGCCGCGACCCTCAAGTCACCAGGAAATTGCGAGGCTGCCGTTGCCTACCGGGTGCAGCGCGATCAGTCGGACCAGCATGCCGATGCAGGCATGCGGCGCAGCCTGGATCGTTTCTTCCTTTTGCCTCCTCCTTCATCATTCTCTGAGTTGTAGAAGCCCCTGTCATTGCCGTTGTGTTACCGGTGAAGTGTTTGAGCCGGTGCTTCTGCGTGGCAGGAATACTTTCTGCGGTTCACAGCTATGCACCCCGCATAGGCAGGAAAATCTTCCATGAATATTTCGAAACGCACTGCTGTCCTGGTAGTCGTCATTATCGTCGCGGCCGCTGCGATCTGGTTTGGATTCAATCGGCGCGGAGACGAACGAGCGGATGCGGCCAGTACCAACTCTGTCAACGATGCGCCTTCGGCCGCGGTGGCAACGGTTCGACTGCGCCCCGCGGTTTCTTCCATCACGGTGCCGGGAGTATTTCAGGCGTATCAGGATGTGCTGATTCACGCCAAGGTTTCCGGTTATATCAAGCAAATTTTTGTCGATATTGGCGACCGGGTACACACGGGAGAGGTGTTGGCGATCCTGGAAGTTCCCGAGTTGAATGCACAGGTGGACGCCGCGCAGGCAGCGGTAGTGCGAGACAAGTCGGAGATCGCGCGGACGCACCACGATGTGTCTCGGGCAGTCGCCATCCACTCGGCGCAACACGTGGAGTACGCGCGACTGGAGACGGCTGCGTCGAAACTGCCGGGCCTGGTAGCGCAGCAGCAGCTGGACGACAAGCAGGCGCAGGATCTGTCGTCGGAAGCGCAGGTGGACGCGGCCAAGTCCGCGTACGCCGCGGCGCAGGCAAAGATGACCGAGGACCAGGCCACGCTGGAACACTATAAGGCGCTACAGGCCTACTCCTTTGTGCGTGCACCGTTCGACGGTGTGGTTACATTTCGCTACGCGGATACCGGAGCGTTGATTGCAGCGGGCACCGATGAAAGCAGCAATGCCATGCCGATTGTGCGGTTGGCGCAGAGCGGGTTGTTGCGACTGCGCATGCCGGTACCGGAGTCCGATGCGGACTATATGCAGGTTGGCGGTCCGGCGGTGGTGCGCGTGCAGGCCACAGGAGAAACAATCAACACGAAGATCGTGCGCTTCACGCGCTCCATGGACCGCAGTACGCGAACCATGCTGACAGAGGTGGATATTCCCAATGCGGACCTGCATCTGGCGCCGGGCATGTACGCCGACACCACGTTTCCGCTACAACGCGACGGAAAGGCCATGATGTTGCCGATCGACGCGATTGTTGAGGGCGATCAGCCCTACGTGCTGATTGTGGATGCCACCAATCACGTGGTGAAGAGCCCGGTAGTGCTCGGTATCCAGGGTCCGAATTTCTATCAGGTGGTCAAAGGAGTGAAGGTGGGCGATCGTGTGATCGTCGGCAACCAGTCCGATTATCAGCCGGGCCAGGTGGTATCGCCGAGTCCCGTCGATATGGATTTGACGGCGTTCGGGCAGACTTCCACCAGCAACCCAGAGAATAGCTCCCATACGACGGTCAATCGAGGTCGGAAATAAATGTCGTCGTTTGCGATCCGGTATCCGTTCTTCATCCTGATGGCGTGTCTTGCCATTTTAGTGATTGGAACCGTCAACCTGCGGAGCATGCCGGTGGACCTGTTTCCGGAA
>JAJYBW010000293.1 GCA_021778815.1 Acidobacteriota bacterium
GGAACGTAGTTTGCTGGTGCGCAGTCCGTGGGTGGTTTGTATTTCTCCGGCACAGGCACGCGAGCTGGGACGACTGCGTCGCGGACGGCGAGCTCCGCTGGTGATTCATAATGCTGTGCTGGCACCGCGTGAGACAGGATTGTCGCAGGAGCCGGCGCCATCGCGTGAAGAGCTGGGATTCAGTGGCGGCACATTCGTGTTTGGCGCGGCTGGCCGCTTTAGCCGGGAAAAGGGACACCGCGTTCTGCTGGATGCCTTTGCAACGCTGCAGAAGATGCTGCCTGGGCAGCCGATGGAGTTGCTGCTGCTGGGCGAAGGTCACGAGGAGAATGCACTGCGCGCGCAGGCTCGACGCCTGGGGGTTGAGGCACGGGTGTGTTTTGCCGGATTTCAACGTCGCTCCGCGGCCTGGATGAAGGTGATGGATTGCCTGGTCCATCCGTCGCTGACGGATGGCACACCGAACTCCGTATTGGAAGCGATGTTGCTGGGGATTCCGGTGGTGGCGACCGATACCGGTGGCATTCCCGATGTGATTGATGCCGGCGAGACGGGATTGCTGGTGGAACCGGATTCACCGCTGGCGTTGGCCGAGGCAATGAAGAAGATGGTACGTTCCTCCGCGCTGCGCAACCAGTTGGCATCGGAAGCAAAGTATCGTGTGGCACGCGAGTTCTCTCCAACCCGCCAGCGAGAGCTGTTGGAAATGCTGTACAGCACACTGATTGGGGATTCGTTTTCGATGGAAATCGGGGAACCGGCGCATGGCGTTGCCTAGGATTTCTGTCATCTTGCCGGTGCGCAATGAAGTGCGCAGCCTGGGGCGATTGCTGGACCAGTTATTGCAACAGAGCTATCCCGCGGAGATGTTCGAGATTGTGGTCGCGGATGGACGTTCGACCGATGGAACGCGAGGGCTGGTGGAGCAGAGAGCAAGCGCGGCTACCGTTTCGGTGCGCGTGATCGACAACCCGGGCATTCGTTCGGGCGCCGGCAGAAATGCGGGAGTGGCCGCTGCGACCGGGGACATCATTCTGTTTATCGATGGCCATTGCGAGATTCCATCGACAGAATTATTGCGAGACACGGCGAAGCTGCTGGAGGAGACAGGCGCGGATTGCCTGTGCCGTCCGCAGCCGCTGATTGCGTTCTCTCCGCGAGGTGTGGGCAGAATCATTGCGGATGCCCGAGCTTCCGCCCTGGGACATGGGCGCGATTCGCTGATCTATAACATGAGCCATTCCGGCTTTGTGCATCCAGCCAGCTCCGGCGCCACCTATCGGCGGCCGGTGTTTGAACGGGTGGGAATGTACGACGAGAGTTTCGATGCCTGTGAGGATGTGGATTTTAACACTCGCGTGGCGGCGGCGGGATATAAGGCCTATACCGATCCGCGATTGAGCGTGTACTACGAGCCGCGAAGAACTTTCCCGGGGCTATTTCGCCAGATGATGCGCTATGGCATCGGTCGAGTACGTTTGGCGCGCAAGCATCCAGAGTCTGCATCGATGTCGCAATGGGCGCCGGCAGTGTTGGTGGCGGCGGTCGCGGTTGCGATTGTGAGCGGTGCGGCGGCGATAGCATTGGGCAGCTGGCTGGTGGCAGTGCCGGCGTTTCCGGCTGCCATGTTCCTGCTGATTACGATCGTGGCTTCGATGCATCTGGGATGGCGACACGGCTGGACCCACGCCTTGCTGGGTCCAGTCGCGTATGGCTGTATCTATCTTGGACTGGGGACGGGCATGTGGACGGAGCTGGTCGGAATCACGCGGCAGCCGGCCCCCATGTCGAACGCGTCGACTCTTCCCGTAAGCGGGGCGTGAAGACGCAAGGATCGACGGATGGTCTCAGAAGGAAGCGGCCGATCGAAGTCCGGAGCTGAGGAAATAGAAGGAAGCCCGGCTGGTCGATAACTGCGTGCCCGTGTCGGTGACCGTGGTGTTGTCGACAGCAATTCGCGGGATGGCGAGAGGATTGGACTCTCGAGTGAAGAAGCCCGGAATCGTGGATAGAGCGGCATTGAATCCCATGGAACGGACCAGTTCCTGCACGCGGCGGTTATACATGCCGTTGGGGTAGGCGAGAACGTCCGAGACTGCGCCGGCATGTTTCCAAAGGGAGATGCGGGCATCGTCCAGCTCCTGGCGGATGTCGCGATCGCTCTCTGAGGAAAGCGTGGAGTGGCGATGAGTGTGCGATCCGATGCGGATCAGGCCGGTTCGGGTCATGATGCGGACCTGTTCCCAGGTGAGAAAACGACGTAACTGGGGCATGGTGATTTGATAGCGCTGCTCCAGGTGGTCGAGCAGGAGAAGGCGGGCGCTCAGGGGCATCCGTTTCAACTCCAGCGACCAATATTGCTGGCGCGGCCGCAGCTGAAGATTTTTGCTTCGGCCCATGCCCCAGTGGTTCAGGTCAATGACTAATTCTTCCAGGTTGAAGTGGGCGGAACACTGCGACCAGAGGCGGGCAAAGCGCTCCTCGGGCAGCGTTTGCAGGGTATCGACCAGTCCGGTGCAGGCGAAGATGGTGGCCGGCATGCCAAAGCGGAGCAGGTGGGGAAAGGCGACACGGTAATTATCTTCCCACCCATCGTCGAAAGTAATGGCAACTTTGGGGTGGCCTTCCGCTCCGCCGGGATCCGACAGGACGTCTTCCAGAGGGACAACCTGATAGTCGCGCTGCAGCAGCTGCAGCAGGGAGACAAACGCCGACTCGCTCAACACCAGGTGGGGGTTGTAGCAGAGCGACTGTTCTTCAGCTGGGAGAACACGATGAAGCGCCAGAATCAGGCCACTGCGGCCCGCAATAGCGCGCCGGAATACGGTAGCAATCCCCGTCCGTTCCACGATAGTGCTGAGGACTTTCATTTTTTCTTGCATCGTCTCTTTCACGTTCCGTGCCGCGGAATCGAAGACTCACCGGGGGGTGTCACCGGTAATCAGAGCACGTTGCGTGCCAACCTGCAAACCCGGGCAGATACAGGGCGCAGAGAGGCGTTTTGGGGAGTTACGGCCGTAACGTGGTGGAAAACGAATCGAGCAGTGTGCAAACCGCTGCGCATTTTCGTGAGCAGAGGCGTTGCGGTTTTGTCTAACAGTCGCCGATACATAGGTTCGAAGAACGGCCTCCCAATTGCATTAGTGGGGGTGCACCACAGTTGGCGCCGCAGTGTCCAGGGCGCGTCTGCGACAAGGTGGGCTTTGCGTGCTGCGTCCCGGTCCGCCCGGGAATCAGCGGGGAAAGTCGATTGCGTGGCAGGTCAGTTCTGGAGGTGTCACTGCAGCGTTCTTCCGGAGGTTGTGCTGACGAAAGGAATGATTCCGTGACACTACTGAACTTGATGTTGCTTCCGTCCGCGGTCGCGGGTGTTGTTTTAATTGCCTGCGTGGTTCTTCAGAGCGTACGCCGCGAATGGTAGGGTCCACGAGGGGGCGATGAGCAGTTGGATCGTCTCGCGGTGCACGTGGATATACATTCAACCGATCTGGGGTGGAGAAGGAATGGGCCATCCCAGGTCTTTTTCAGAAGCCGTTGCGGAAATCGAGATGTACAGGCATAGCTCCAGGTAGGAGAGGGCGTCAAAGAATCTGAAACGACCGGCAGCAACGTAACGATGACGGATGTCCGAACCTCGTGAGGGCCGGCATTGGTTGCGAGTCGGAAACAGGGACATATCAATGAAGTGCGAGGAGAATGTGGAGAAGCAGGGTTTGCCAGGGACACAAATTTCCGGGAGGAGTGGAATCGCAACTCAGCCCGCAACGTCTGGAAAGGCTCGCATTCTATTTCTGATCGATGAGATTGGCGGCATCGCGGAGGGAGGAACCGAGCGCCAGGTATTGCAGTTGATTGAGCTGGCGACCCGGCTGGGGTATGAGCCGCGGCTGGCCGTGCTGCGGGGAACAGAGTGGCTGACGGAGGAGCAGGCCGGCTGTCCATTGTACTTTGCGGGAGTGAACAGTTTGCTGCGTCCGTCCGGCTGGAAGGCATGCGCCAAACTGGTGCAATGGATGCGGCGGGAGCGAATTTCGCTGGTCCAGACATTTTTTGTGGAGTGCAACATCTTTGGGCCATGGCTGGCGCGGCTGGCGGGCGTGCCTGCGGTGGTGGGTTCACGGCGCAATCTGAACCAGTGGCACGGGCGCTCGGCATGGATAGCGCCGGCCGTCCTGCGGTTGCAGCGGCTGACGAATCTATCGGCGGACTGCGTGATCGCCAACAGCCTGGTGGTGGCGGAGGCGACATTCAAGACGGAAAGACTGCCGCATCGCAAAATGCATGTTGCTTACAACGGCATCGATCTGGCGAAGTTCTCGCGGCTGGATGAACTTCGCCAGCAGGCTCGGCAGATGTTGGGGATTGGGCCGGGCGAGATTCTGGTCGGCAACATTTCCTGCTTCCGGGAGGTCAAGGGTGTCTCCCAGTTTGTCGATGCCGCGCGCCTGGTGGTGGAAAAAGCGCCGCATATGCGATTCCTGGCAGTGGGAGATGGAGAGCAGTATGCTCAGGTGATCGAACGCATTCGACACTACGGATTGGAAGATCGATTCCACCTGGCTGGGCAGCAGACAGATGTTTTGCCGTATTTGGCGGCAATGGATATTGGCGTGCTTAGTTCTCTGGCAGAGGGATTCTCTAACTCCTTGCTGGAATATATGGC